>QMMS01000352.1 GCA_003647375.1 Deltaproteobacteria bacterium | reverse complement strand
CCTGGGTAGCTGGGTGATTTGAAACGACACGATCGCGATGTTGAACCCGATCACGGTCAGGCGCGCACGCATCACATTGACCGCAACGCGCACCGGTATGCGAGTCTCAGGCATTTGGTTTCCTTCCGTCATCATTGGTTCGAACAGTTTTTGGTTATAGATCCGTTGGTTTTCATTGTAGAAAGGTTGGCAATAAGCAAAAGACCCGATCGGTCGTTGCGACCGATTGGGCAGAACCTTTCATCCCATGTTGTCCCTGCAACTATAGGGTCTACTCAGATCACAGCCTTGTCTCGGGCTTGGTCCCATTACTCGCGTTCAAAGGTTTTGTTCCAGTAATCGGTGCGTTCGAGCATCTCCTGCCTGGTTTTCGCGTCGATGAGATCAAGAGGGTCCGGACTTCGGACCTCCCATCCGCCGCCAAGAGATTTGTAAAGACCGACGAGGTTCGTGGTGATCGTCCCCTGAATCGCGGCAAGCTCATCCTGCTGGGCAGCGAGGGTTCGCAGGGTATTGATGACCGTGTTGAAAGTCACATCACCCTCCTGGTACTGCACGGTCGCAACGTTAACCGCTCGCCGGGCTGCCGAAGTTGCCGATTGCAAGGATACCTGCTGTTGCTGAGATTTGAAAAAGGCGACGATAGCGTTTTCGACCTCGCCCTGAGCTTGCAGCACCGTCTGGCGGTAGTCCTCCAACAGTTGTTGGAAAATCGCGTCCTGCAACCGAATGTTATTCTTGAGCCGCCCGTATTGGAAGATGTTCCATTGAAAGGCGCCGAAAAGACCGCGGCCGGTGGTTTTTTCGGTGAAAAGGTCGCCAAAGTTCTGGAAGCCGCGGGCGGTCGATACGCTGGTGCTGATAGACCCCCCTATCGAAAATTGTGGATAGAGATCGCTAACCGCAAAACCGATCTGGGCGCTCTGGGCGGCCAGCTGTCGCTCGGCTGTGCGGATGTCGGGCCGGCGGCGAATCAGGTTCTGGGGCATGCCCACGGCGACCGCGGGCTTTATAGTCGGAATCGGCTGCACCGGTCCGAGAATCGTACGCATGTCATGCGGCGGCTGGCCGAGAAGAATCGCCAGCGAGTTCTTGAACTGCTGCAGTGACAGTTCGAGCGACGCCAGGGAGGCCTGGGTGTTGTAATACAGGGTCCGGGCCTGCTCAACGTCGAGAACGCTGACCTCACCGCCTTCAAATTTCGCGGTGGTGATCTGCAGGCTTTTCTGTTGAAGTTTGAGATTGTCTTCTGCCACCGCAAAGCGCTGCTGGGTGGTGCGAATGAGCAGGTAGGTCTGTGCAACCTCGGCTATCAGTGATACCATGATTCCGTCGTAGCTGCCTACGCTGGCTTCGAGCGCGGCCGTGGCCGATTCGATCTGGCGCCTGAAACGGCCCCAGACGTCGGCCTCCCAGCTCAGATTGAAACCCATGTCGTAAGTCTCGTAAGACTTCGATTTGTTACCACTCCTGCTCTGTGCTTGGCCGCTGATCTGCTGCTGTTGAGGATACTGGTTGCCCATGGCGATGGCCAACTGCTGGCGCGTCTGCAGAACCCGCAGCCCGGCCGAGCGAAGGGAGAGATTTTGCGCCAGTGCGGTATTTACGAGCCGGTCGAGGATGGGGTCGTTAAAGGCCGCCTTCCACCACTCCGGCGATACCGGGGCGGTTTCAAGGGAAGAATCCTCGTATTCTAGCCAGTCATCCTGGACCGACGCCGTCGGCACCTGATAATCGGGGCCCACCATTGCGCATCCGCCGGCAAGCATAACGAACAGCACACATAAAGCAAACGATTTCAACGGACGTTTCATGGTGATCTCCTTACTGGAGTGCCTTGGGCGCGCCAGGTACCGGTCTATTGTGACTGCCATCTCCGCTGTTGGCCATCACCAGGACCGAACAGGTCGTGCCCACCCGCAGCGCTATGTTTTGGGGCACATCGGAAAGATGGATGCGTACCGGCACCCGCTGGGCCAACCGGATCCACTCGAAGGTCGGGCTGATGGTGGGCAACAGTTCAAACCCCGTGCTGCCGTCCTGCTGGGCAATACCCCAGCCAATGCTGTCGACGCGACCCTCGAGGGGGGTGTCGGGGTAGGTCATCAGGGTGACCACCGCCCGGTCACCGGCACGGATATCGGCGATGGCATTCTCCTTGAAGAACCCGTCGATACGGTAGCTATTCACATCGACCAGCGCCAGGACAGCCTGATTGGCCACCGCCTGGCTCCCCAGCCGGAGGTTGAGATTGGTGATGTAGCCATCCACCGGTGCCTTTACCCTGGTGAATTCCAGATTGAGTTCAGCCTGTCGGACCGCAGCTACCGAGGCTCGAACCTGGGCATTGGATTCCCCGACGGCGCCCAGTTGCGCCTGGGCTTCGGCCAGGCCGGCTTGTGATTCGGCCAACATTGCATGTGCCTGGCGGAGTCCAGCCTCGGCGCTGATCTTTTGCTGCAGCGACACCTCGTATTCGGCACTGGCACGTTCCACCGCTTTTTGCGAAGTAGCCTGCTTGGGCAGCAGGTCTTTTTTGCGCTCGTATTCGGCCTTGTTTTTGGCGATGGTGGCGTCAAGCTGGTGGATCGCGCTTTGGGCCTGTGCAATGGACGCCCGCGATGCTTTGACCCCTGCACTGGCCGCCTCGACTTGCTTCTCGAGGGCCTGTACGCTGTCGCCGGTTTGGTCCAGTTGCGCACGAGCCTGGTCGAGACTGGCATGGAAAGTGCGCGGATCGATCTCGAAAAGCAGGTCCCCTGCTTTGACGAACCGGTTGTCCAGGATCGGCAGGTTGACAATCGGTCCGGACACCCGTGAGGTGATCTGGATAACGTCGGCGCACACCTGACCGTCACGAGTCCACGGATTGGTGACATAGTCCTGGTATTTGAACAGGATCATGCTAACGGCGATCACCACAACCGCACCGGTCAGGAGATATTTCAGGTACTTTTTCATGGTTTACCACCTCTTAAAATGGAATCAAGACGGCCCCGAAAAAGACCGTGAAAATGACCGCCAGCGCCACAAAAACCAGCGGTGGATAAAAGAAATATGTTGACAACCGAAAACGGTTGAGCAAACGCACCGTCACGACTGTCGCTATCGTTCCGAGTATGCCCGCAATGAACATCGGCGGCATGTAAACCCCACCGATGGCAAATTCACTGGGAATCATTTGCATGTCTGACTCCTTTCTTAACCGAACAAACTTTCAAAATCCCACTTTCCAAACACGCAGCTATAAAGCACCAAATTACAACATCCAAATAACAAATAAATCTCAAATTCCAATATCCAAGAACCAAAATAATTGTAATTTCAAATTCAGGTCATTTTGACTTTTCCAGAATTGATGACAATATTTTTTTCAATTCATTTGCCTCTATGTAGTTTGCACCAACAGAGCCTGAAGCTCTTACCAATTGCCTGCCATCTTCAATATTTGCCATCGTTTTCGGCAATGTTTTAACGAAAAGCCTAACAGCTTTAGCAAATTGGAATGTTCTTTCTTCGAGATCATAGACGGGTTTGGTATTTTGTATTTTGGTCATTGCGATTTGTTTGTTATTTGATTTTTGATGTTTGTAATTTCTCTTTAAAACATCTCCTCGCGCCACTGCGCCCAATCGATAGTGCCGGAAGATCCGGCGCAGCCGACGGCCGCTGCCGCAACACCCCTGATGCCGCCCATCAGCCGGAAGAAGTTCCGGCCGTCCTCGTGGCTGAGCTCTGTTGTGTCCGTTTGCCCCAGTAGCATTTCGATCCGGGTCTCCAGGGTGTCAAGCCGTTTGTCGAGGCTACCTTGCAGGTCAGCAGTGGCATGAGCATCCGGATGCCGGGACCACTTGTCGAAGGCGTTTGCCATGTCCATTCGCCAGGTGTGGATGTCCTCACCCAGAGCCCGCGTGAGAGACACTGCCTGTCCCATGCCGCCGGCATCGTGCAACTCATCCAGGCGATAGGCCAGGGTTTGCAGGTTCGTCACCAGGTCCTGCACTTGTTCGGGTGTATTGGCGGGGAACTTCTTGCGGTCGATGAAACGGCCCCAGGCACTGATCTTGGCCGGTAGTGACCATAGCTCCTGCCAATGGAATGCGATCCGCCAGCGTCCAAGGATCGTGGTCGGTCGCCCCTGCGCCGGCTCCAGCCGGGCAACCAGGAAAGCGGCACTGCGGAAAAACCGGCCCACCAATCCCAGGACCGCCTTTTCTGGACGCGGCGAACGCAGCATGTAGGACATGGCGAAGACAAAAAAGAACACTGCAATGGTGAAAATAAAGGCGTTGGCCATGGCGGCGAAGTTGTAGGTCTGTGGATTCGAGACCGATATCTCGTTGATAACCGCAATCATACCGGCCATCCGGAACAGGCCCGTGAAGAAATAGCAGACGACGACCATGGAAATAAAGAGCAGCGTACCGAGCCCGACGAAGGTGGACAGCTGCGGCATAATGAAGACGTAGGCGAGCAAGCCGATGACCGAAGCCTGCCCAATGGACTTGCCCAGCACGCTGGCCTTCAACTGCTGTGTGCCGGCAACAATCATCGCAACGATCCCCGTCATCCAGAACCAGCCAGTATGCCCCGGCGGGTCGATGTAGATACAGATGAGGAAGCCGACGGCAAGGCTGGCTGCGGCGAAGAAGGCCCCCAATAGGTGGTCCGGGTCCATCACCGGCAGCATGAAACCCTGTGAGCGCGACCGGGAGGATGCCGCCGACTTCACGCCCGCAGCCAGTGCGGGCGCGCCTGCGAGGTCCCGGGTGCAGTCGAGCATCGCATGGATCAGCGTCTCAAGCTTGACCAATTCCTGCCGGGTCACCACGAGTGCGGCCCGATCCAGGTACGAAACACCCTCGAAGGCATTTTTATCGACAGTCAGGGAGATGG
>QMMS01000351.1 GCA_003647375.1 Deltaproteobacteria bacterium | reverse complement strand
TCCTTCCAAAACCAAGAGATGGCAAAAACCAAACTTGTCACCTTTCTGGACAAGAATGGAAATCGTTCGCTGGTATCGGTCACCGTCGGCACTCCCCTTCGGGATATCTTCAAGCACTTTCGCCTGAACTGGAACGATCAGGATCAAATTATCATCGGCGGTCCATTAAACGGTTACAGTATCTACACGGATGCATTTCCCATAAGACCCGACACAGATGCCATTCTCCTGCAGGACAAGGACGATGTTGCGCTTGTCTCGGATTATCCGTGCATCAATTGCGGTGATTGTATTCGCGTCTGCCCCGCCAGGGTACCGGTCAACATGCTGATTCGCTTTCTCGAAGCCGGGGAGTACGAAGAAGCCGCAGAAAATTACGATCTCTATTCCTGTCTCGAATGCGGACTCTGCAGTTATGTGTGCGTGTCAAGGATACCCATCTATCAATCCATCAAATTGGCCAAATATGAGCTCGGTCGCGCAGCTACCGGGGAGGCAGCAGATGAATAACCCGAAAAAACTGATCGTATCCCATGCGCCTTTCATTCACATCGGAAGCAGCATACCTCAGATGAGTCTTCATATCATTCTGGCCGCGTTACCAGCCGTCATTTTCGGGGGCATCTTCCGATTCGGCGCTTCCGCCATCGCGGTGGTTAGTTTTTCCATTGCCACCGCCATGTTATGGGAAGTCGCCATCAATCTTGTTTCCAAAAAACCGGTTACAGTGGGCGACGGAAACGCCGCTGTCATCGGTCTCGTATTTGCCATGCTTTTGCCGGCAACAGCGCCGTGGTGGTTTGTTCTGACAGGGACATTTATTGCAATCGTGATCGGGAAACAGATTTTTGGCGGCATAGGCAGCAATCCCTTCAATCCTGTGGCCCTGGCCCTTGCCATCCTGATGGTATCCTGGGGTGATTTTCTTGACTTCGATGAAATGTATCGTCATTTTCATTTTGACTTTGTGCCCACATACCCTCTGGCAACAGTGAAGCACTTCGGTTTCGATGCCATCGAATCTGTCGGATTGATGGATCTGCTTCTCGGGCGACAAATCGGCGGTATCGGCGCTACCTTCGGCATCGGCCTCATTCTGGGTGGGGCCTATCTCATGATCAGAGGCTTTATCCGCTGGGAGATCGCCCTCTCGTTTTTGGGAGGTATCTTCATCACCGCCCTCGTATTCAATATCATCGACCCTGCCCGGTTTGCAGATCCCTTCTTCCACCTGTTGACCGGATATACCCTGGTAGCGGCATTCTTTCTGGTGCCGGAGGACTCCTCTTCACCCGTCAATTTCATGCCCATGCTCATTTATGGGACTCTCGGCGGTATCATGACTGTTTTGATACGTAATATCGGCGCCTATGTCGATGGTGCAATTCTCGCTGTTCTGGTAATCAATCTGCTGAATCCACTGCTGGATAAAATCCGGCCCAAGGCACTGGGAAAGGCTGAATAGTATGCGTGAAATGATCAAGATGATCGTTGTCCTGACAATTCTCTGTTCGTTTTCAGGCGGTCTGCTGGCCGCCATCAGGAATGGAACCAAGGACAAAATAGAAACCCAGCAATTGACATTTGTGAAGGGCCCGGCCATCTTGGCCATTCTTGAAGGCGCATCAAATGCGCCTATTGATGACCGTTTCAAGATAGTAGACCAGGGAATCGAGCGTAATTTTTTTATCGGTGTGTTCGATGGCAAGGCCGGCTCGGTGGCTTTTGAAAGTTCGGGAAAAGGATTTAGCGGTGACATCGGCATCATGGTGGGAGTAAACATATCCGACGACAGCATCGTGGGCGTGGGTGTCACCACTCACAGTGAGACGCCCGGTGTAGGATCCAAGGCAAAATCCGATCCTTCTTTTGTAGCGCAATTCAAGGATAAGCCGCTGGTGGGAACGTTTCAGGTTAAAAGTGACGGTGGCCAGGTGGATGCCCTCAGCGGGGCTACCGTGACATCGCGGGGGGTCAGCGTGGCATTGACGGACGCCGGTGCAATCTATGAGCGGCTGAAACCCCAGATCGTTGAAAAATTAAAGGTATTCAAGTAGGGAGAAGGCCATGGCGAAAACAATCGCACAAGAATTCACAAAGGGCTTGTGGAGTGAAATACCCCCATTTCGACTCGTTCTCGGGTTGTGCCCGGTATTGGCAGTGACCAAAACAGTGGAAAATGGTATTGGAATGGGCCTGGCAACCACTTTTGTGCTGGTCTGCTCCAATATCCTCGTATCCTCCCTACGTAAGGCTATTCCGAACAAGGTCAGGATCGCTTGTTTTATCATCATTATTGCAACCTTTGTCACGGTTGTCGAACTGGTTATGCAGGCATATACCTATCCCCTGTTCCTGAAGCTGGGTATCTTTATTCCCCTCATCGTGGTCAACTGTATCGTTCTGGGGCGGTCAGAAGCGTTTGCCTTCAAGAACGGTGTTGTAGCTTCCTTTGCAGATGGGCTCGGCATGGGCATCGGCTTCACCCTGTCCCTGGCAGCCCTTGGTGCTGTACGTGAATTGTTCGGAAGCGGCACCCTGACGATCTGGGAAACACCCATTCAAATATTCGGTCCCTCGTTCCAACCGTTTACGTTCATGATCGAGGCACCCGGCGCATTTATCTGTCTGGGTCTCATGCTGTGTGTCATGAACATGACTGAAAAATAACAGGAGAACATAGATGGGCGACTACATTGTCCTTGCAATCAGCTGTATACTCATCAACAACATCCTGCTGGCGCAGTATCTGGGCAACTGCCCATTTCTCGGCACATCCAAGAAAATGGAAACAGCCGTTGGCATGGCCATGGCCGTCGTATTCGTTCTGGTACTGGCCGGGGTGATTACCTGGATGGTCAACACCTATGTCCTGCAGAAATTCGGCCTGGAATATCTTCGCACCATTGCGTTCATCTTTGTCATCGCATCTCTGGTGCAGCTCGTTGAAATGTTTCTGAGAAAGAGTATCCCGACTCTTTATGCCGGTCTGGGGATTTTTTTACCCCTCATCACTACCAACTGTGCCGTCATGGGCGTATGCCTCATCAATGTCAATGAAGAATACACATTTCTTCAGGCCCTTGTAGCCTCCATGAGTTATGCCATCGGGTTCGGAGTAGCGCTCATTCTATTCGCGGGCGTAAGGGAGCGCATACTTCTGGCCAGAGTGCCCAAACCCCTTCAAGATACATCCATCGCCCTCGTCACCGCCGGCATTCTCTCCCTGACGTTCTTCGCATTCAAGGGCATGGTATAACCTGAGCTGAGCGATTTTTAGTTGAGGGACGAATTGAAGTTCACTATAGTTGGAATAAAAACTCCCTGATTCCCTTTCTATACTGGAATATTTTGACGGTAGAAAATGACGTGAATAACGATATCACCGCTCTATTATGACGGCAGTACCAAGGAAAATCGAGGTGGCTTTGCGGGCGCAGCGAAATTTGAAAATTCTCTCCAATGACAAAAGAACTCACCGCCTGTGCAGAAACGTCATTTTCAATGACAAATAGCAGACCTTTTTTTTTAACAATTTTGGAGCAAATTTCCGTCAGCCTTTTGGCATCATTATCGTTAAGGTGCTCCACAAGATTCCATAAATTGATCACGTCAAAACTGTTTGGTGCATAATCCAAGTGACGCCAAACACTTTTTGTTTTCAGTCCGCTGCTCTGATACCGATTCATGTGTGCAAAGATATCACATACAAAGAGCTTCTTCGCTCGCTGGGCGAAAAAATTAATATTTTCATTGCAAACTGTCCCCACATCAAGTACCAGAGCCCTCCGCTGTTTCTCGAGTCTGTTGGCAAGTTGTTGAAGAATTTTACTTGTATACGCGATGGTCTCGGATTCAAGATGAGCGTTAATTGGCGGTATGTCGATAATTGCGTCCAAAAATCAATTTTCCTTGACGGCTTCAACTGATGGAAGGCTTGACACCTGTTTTTCTCTATGCCCCGTTTCTTTCATCTGTTTACCGAAAGAATCATCTTTTTTATGAGGATCCCGGCCCAATTCAATTTCGCCCTTGAAGAAAGCCCCTTCTTCTATTGCGATGCTATCTGCTTTGATAGCGCCATAGAAGTCGGCATTTTTGGTGATTTCTACCTTTCCAGTAGCGTTGACTTTACCATGCAATAGACCGCTGATTAGCACATTGTTAGCGCGAATTTCTCCCTCAAACCGTCCTTTGGAACCTACGCCAAAACTATGCTTCTCAATCTTAACATTACCTTTCATAAATCCTTCAATAGTCAAATTTTCTTCGGAACGAATGTTGCCCTCAATAGAAATCTTCTCACCAATAATCGTATTTTTGCTTTTTGATGAAGTTAGTGTGTCGCGTGAGAAATTCGATCCATCAACAGCCGTACTTGAAACCTCTATGGGTTTTTTTGTTGAATCATTTTCCACTTTTTTGTTAAGGTCTTTTTTAGCTTTTTCGCTTTGCTTAAACATTAAGTCTCCTTTGTTTTGAATGTTAGGTTAATATTTCTTGGACTATGTCAACTGATTGATATCACTTTGATAAATATGCTCTGTTACATAATCTTTCATTAGGAAGGGTCGCCGTGATTGGTGTAATCTTCAACGTATAAAAATGTGGTGAATCGAAGGTTTGGTTTGCTAATCAGACTGATGCGACTGTCTCAATATTCGATATTTCATCTTTCATCCGCTGCTCGGCATGCCACAAATCGTGTGATTGCTGCATACGTAACCAAAGACCTGGTCCGTTTCCGGCAAACTTGCCTATTCTAAGTGCCATCTCGGTTGTGATAGGATGGGTGCAGGCCAGTACACGGTGCAACTGCTGTCTTGAAATGCCTAATCTTCGTGCAGCTTCACTCACAGAAATTCCAAGTTCGGGAAGTACATCTTCACGCAAAATTT
>QMMS01000350.1 GCA_003647375.1 Deltaproteobacteria bacterium | reverse complement strand
TCTCTTGCGGATCGAGGGTTCGCAAAAAGCCTCGACAGATCCACGGGTATGCCTGTGTTTTTTGCGAACCCTTCTCCATCAAGATCTCGGCACACCTCTTCGGGAAAAATCGCTCAGTTCAGGATAAAAACAGATATTCAAGGGTAAATTTTTTTATGATTAACTTTCCATATTACCGGAAACATAAAATATACAAGGAGTCGTGTCATGGAAATTATTTTTAATACTGTTCAGGCACCAAAACCGATCAACCGTTTCTACGCCCTAATCACAGATCGGGTTTTCATTGCGTTAGTTCTCACATTCTCGGTTCTGACTGTACTGGATCAAACCCAAGCATACCGAAGCCTTCGATTTTCCATGCAATCCATGCTGGGAATAGCACCTTTTTTCATACTTGCCATCGCGTTTGCAGGATATGCCAAGGCCACCGGGATTGATGCGCATATTGCACGGGTGTTTTCAGGAAAAACCTGGATAACCATCATAGCGGCTTCTTTGGCGGGCGCACTTTCACCTTTTTGCTCATGTGGTGTCATACCGCTTATTGCGGCTATGCTGGCGAGCGGTGTGCCGCTGGCTCCTGTAATGGCTTTTTGTATATCTTCGCCAATAATGGATCCGGAAATGTTCATTATCACCGCATCCGGTATCAGTTTGAATTTTGCAATCGCCAAAACATTTGCTGCCATCGGTATGGGACTGGGATCCGGTTTTGCCATATCCGGGCTGCAGAAGATTGGACTTTTGCACAATCCCTTAAAAAGGACACAACAAAGCAGCTGCTGCCAATCTTCTTTTGGCAAAAATTCAAAGGTAAAAGTGTTCTGGCGGTTCTGGTTAAAAAAGGAAGGTCGTTCACGATTTATGGAGGAAATCCGTGAAAATGGCATTTTTTTGGGAAAATGGATGCTTTTCGCTTTCTTCCTGGAAAGCCTTATGATCGCTTATATACCGGCAGAATGGATTGTCAACGCCGTTGGTAATGGAAGCTCCTATGCGATTCCGCTTGCTTCTGTCGTCGGTATACCGGCTTATTTGAACGGCTATGCCGCCATCCCGTTAATTTCAGGTCTTATGGATATGGGAATGACCTCTGGGGCGGCAATGGCATTTATTACTTCCGGCGCGGTGTCCTCGATACCGGCGGCACTTGCCGTGTATGCCTTGGTAAGAAAACCCATATTTGTTATGTACATAATCTTAGGCCTAACCGGTTCAATACTGGCGGGATACATCTTTCAAGTGGGCGTTGGTGTTTAGGCTCGCGGAAAAAAACTTCATATTTTTGCATCTCAGATTCAGCCGATTACTGAAAAGCTGGAGTTCAGATTTATCCGCCTTCGCAGAATACCACGGGCTTGCCCGTGGATGAATGCAAAAGCAAGGGGTAATTGCTACGGCGCGATGTCACCCCTAAGGCAAGGCGGATAACCGCGGTGTCTTGTCGCGGCGTAGCTCGCAGAGCGAAGACGGAAGCCGAAGGTGAAGACGGGTATTTTAATAGGACCACGGGTTTACCCGTGTGGTTCCATTTTTCGGTTTCTGTGAAAAACCCCGGTGTCGACGGTAATGCCAAGATGGGGTAATTTGTATTGTTACGAGTCTGGCCGGCCAACTCCGTTATCTTGAAGGAATGGGGCATAACCCCGTCCAGCGTTGAGTAGTGGAAACGCACATTTCCACAGGAGTTGGCGGTGGATCCGGCTCCAGCGGTGGATTGAAAATCCACGTTGATTGTTTTGTACCCTTTTTTGCACAATTCAAAGGCAATACAACAGCCGATGATGCCGGCACCGATGATGATTGCATCATATTTTTGTTTCATGTAATATAATAAAAGGAATTTTGTGTTAGGAGGATAGAACCCATGTATGTATCGCATCTGGCATGTCCCAAATGTAGCAAAACGTATGATAGTGAGTCGCTGGTCCAGTTGTGTGAATGCGGTTCGCCACTTCTGGTTGAGTACGATCTGCAAAAAGTAAAAACTGGCTTTTGGCATTACCGTTCCCAAGGCGCTGGGAGATTTCCTGGTGCTGGAGATAGGTAGCCGGTTGCCTGCTGATTTGTAACCATCGCCTGGAGCACAGGCAGCGGTCTGGTAAAGATCAAGAGCAGACCTATTCCTACAGTTGCATAAACAACATGGCAAAGCATAGATAATACGTTGTTATTATATAATCCAGTCAATAAAACTTAGGATAATTAATGGAATTACTAAACAAAGAAACTATCGAGTCCATTTATGAAAAGGCCGCAGACATACTGGCCACCGTTGGCGTAGAATTTGAGGTGGACAGCGTTGTAGAGCTGTTTAAAAAAAATGGTGCAAAAGTAGAAGGAAAAAAAGTCTTTATCTCTCCGTCGTTGTTGAAAAAGGCATTGGGTTCACTACCAAAGGTCAAATATACCCCTACACATAACAAAAGACTGGTTGCTGCATCCCCATTTTCCAACGCCCCCATGATTATAGATGATATCACCGGGAAAATTCGGCGTGGCAACATTCAGGATGCCGCTAAAATGTATCAGCTTGCCGAAACTTGTGATCTATATGAGTCAATAAATCCCGGAGTCGTCGACCCTGAGGGCAATGACAGCGAAGATCAGTATATCGGTCAAATCGCGATGATGCTGAAATATTCAGATAAATTCCCGAATTTAAGCTTGCGTGCCACAAAATCAAACACAAAAAATAGCGATGTTTACTCCAGTGCCAAAAAAGCGATACAGTTGATCAAAGAAATCAAAGGCGATGACAGTTCCCCGGTTATGGGGCAGGGGATCTGCCCTATGGCCCCATTGTCTTATGATGAAGAAAGCCTGATAAATCTAACCGTTTTGGTTGAAGAAGAACAAGATATCACGATTTTCCCCTGTACCTTGTCCTTTATGACTGGACCAGAAAGCTTATTGGGCATCGTTGTTCACGACATTGCCATTTGTTTGGCAGGGGTGGTTTATGTTCAGCTACTCAAGCCTGGTACAAGTGTGTCCTTCAGTAATTTTTCCACCATGACAGACATGCGGTCTTTACAACCGACATACGGTAGCCCGGAATTCCTTCATGTTCAAATTATGTTTTACGAAGTTTGCCTGCATTTTGAAATGAGTTGTGTTCTTTGCGGTTGCTTATCTGACGGCACCAGAAATGATTACCAAGGCGGATTTGAATCCTGTTTCACCTCAATAGCACCCTATTATATGACCCAGGTAGAGGAAATCTGGTGTTATCCCGGCCTTATGGCTGCATTTGCAGGGGGAAGTTTCAAAAAAATGATTCTGGATGAAGAATTGCTGATAAACTGCAATCGGACGCTTCAGGGACTGGACCTTTCTTTTGATCCCATGCTCAAAGACAAATTGGCAGAATCTATGAAAACAAAAAGCTTTCTGACAATAGGCTCCCCAGCCATCTACAGAAAAGAACAGAGAGTAAGCAATATTTTTGATAAAAAAGGAATAGACCCAAACAATTTTGCTTCAGAAATAGCTGTGGATGTCAATGTTTCAAAAGAAATAGAAAAAAGATGTGCGGCCTATATTCTTCCGGATCGAAGCAAAGCACAAAAAAATCAGTTGCAAAAATATTTGCCAAGTCAATGTAAATATTAACAACAACCAAAAGAAGTTAGCACCACCAGAACTGGTTAGGTGATTGAATGATGCAACCACAAAACCCCAAGCTCAGCTTATTACGACCATCTCTACTTCTTGAGCGGGACCTCCTTTGTAGAACCGAATTGACCGGCCTCGGCAAATGTGACGTCTACCATTGCCTGTTCAAGCTTTGAAAATACCTTGCTTGCTGCCCTACGTATGCGCTTGTCTTGCTCATGCTTTCTTGCACAAGCCTCATCAATTGTTTGTGTGACAAGCTTATGATCACAGGGCTTTTCTAAAAACTCAAATGCGCCCTGTTTCATTGCTTCAACAGCCATCCGCAGTGTGCCCTGGCCCGACATAACAATGCATTCCATAAGAGGCCTGAATAGCTTTAGCCTATGCATAGCGGTAATACCGTCTGTGTCCACCATAATAAGGTCTATCATTGCAACATCATACTCTTTAGATTGCACCTCTTTCAGTGCTTGCTCTGCATCATAGCAGGCGGTCGCAGAGTACCCGGCTAAATCTAAGCGCTCTTTCATTGAATCAACAAACTCTTTTTCGTCATCCACCAGTAAAACGTGCGTCTTTTGCAAAATCCCTCTCCTTACTAAGCAGACCCTCTAAAACCAAAATCCACTTACGATTTTATTTGCCTATTGAATGATCAAAATCATATACATCGGTTCATGCAAAATATAATGAGTTATGGCTTTTGCTGAATGAATATCCGAACAATCTATTTCTCCTCATCATCCAGGCGGGCTAATGCCTTGAGTATGCCCAATGGAGACGATCCAATCGACAGCTTCTGAATTTCTCTGTTTCGCTTTGTGTTATGCGCAAATTTTCTTTTTAACCTGGCCTCGTAAGCATCCTTGATGGTTTCAACTAGCTTATCAAAAGCATAGGGTTTTTCAATATATTGAAACGCACCCAGTTTTGTGGATTCAACCGCCGAATCGATCGTCGCATGACCGGTCAGAATAATGATTTCAAGATATTTATGTCTGTCTTTGAGTTTCTTCAAGACTTGAACGCCGTCTATTCCAGGCATCCTGAAGTCTACAACCGCCACATCAAAAAAACCATTTTCAGCGCACGCGATGGCTTCTTCTCCGTTTGAAGCGCTGGTAACATCAAAGTCTTGAAGCTCAAGCCGACTGGAAATGGACTTTAAAAATTTAACCTCGTCATCAACCATCAATAGCTTTATTTTGTTTTCAGTGCTCATGGCATCCTCCCTCACTTCTGTTCATGCAAGATGTTCCTCTAATCATGGGCCCCCATCATTGTTACTG
>QMMS01000349.1 GCA_003647375.1 Deltaproteobacteria bacterium | reverse complement strand
CCCATACTTGCCGGCCGGTCCCGGACAATTAGATACACGAGAATAGCCAGAACCACAGTGATGATGCCCACCAGGATGAATGACTGTCGCCAGCCTATCCAGTTGCTGACCCAAACCAGCGGTGTTGCGGCAAACAAAGAGCCCACACCTCCCAGAGCCATGAGAATGCCGGTCATGGTGGCGAACTCTTTGATGTGGAACCATTCCGCCAGAATTTTCATGGTGGGCACAAAAAGCATGGCAACACCAAGCCCCACCAAAGTTCTTCCCACGATGGCTAAGGAAACAGATGGTGCCAGGCCGAGGATGACGGATCCGATAAACGCGACGATGAAAAAGAGGGTGATGGTGTTCCGGGGTCCCCAGGAGTCCGACAGGAGCCCGGCCGGTAATTGCATGGCCGCGTACGGGTAGAAATAGGCGGCTCCCAGAAACCCGGTTAAAGCGCCGGTGGTATTGAGGTCTTTCATCATTTCCACCGCTACGACTGCCGGACAGAGTCGATGAAAATAGACCAGAACATATCCAAGGGCGAGTATCCAGAAAATATACCAGCGATAACGTTTGGCTTTTCCCAAGAGATCATCGGTCATGACACACCCCTTTCACGTGCAGTATTAGGCCTTTGCCTGTTACTAGCCCTACGGGCGATATTTGTCCTGCGGACGTGATTTGCGCTTCGCGCGATATTGAGCTTACAGCTTACAGCTGATGTCTGGTAGCTACCTAAAACCTAAAACCTAAAACTAAAAACATATTGTAGCTCAATTTGTTTTACGAATCCGGCAGCTGATCCCCTTGAGATTGGGCGTCCCGAATTCTTTTCCCAGAGGATCGGTTGCGGTCAGCATGTTGAAATTGGAACGCTGCCAGTCGAACTGGTTTTTTGGCGATGATTCCGGGAACCACCACCCATAGGCGGCATTCAACACCCCGGGCATGATGGTGTCCGTGACCCTGGCATACTGGGTGATGGAACCTTTCCGGGTCTCGATGACCACCTCGTCACCGTGTTCGATCCCATGGGCTGAGGCGGTTTCGGGATGAAGTTCGACAATCGGTTTCGGGCTCGAATTTCTTAACTTGTCCACCCAACGGTAGGAAGAGTGCAGGTAGTATCGGTCCTTGGCGCTCGTTAATATCAAGGGGTATGCCGGGTCCTCGTCTTTGGAAACATTCTCGTGGTTTGGCAAAGCACTCACCCCGTATTGATGGGCGCGTGTCAACACGAGTTCGACCTTTCCGGATGGGGTTCTGAACCCATCGGTCAAATATTTCCGGAATTGATCAGGTCCTTTCAGGTATCCCTTTTCCGCGAACTGAGCGTAGGTCAAACCAGAAGGGGAGAGCACGGATTCCACCAGGCCGTGTGCGGTCGGATACCAGTATTCTTCGGATGTGAGCGCCTTTCCCAGTTCATTGAGTATCTGGATGTCCGACCGGCACGATGCCGGAGGATCCACGATTTTGGGACGCGCCAGTATGTATCCGTGTCCAATACCGTAATGCCCGATGTCGTCGAACTCGAACTGCGTTGCCACCGGCAGGACAATATCGGCCATACAGGCCGTGGGAGTCATAAAAAGGTCGGCCACTGCCAGAAAATCGAGTTTCATGAGGGCTTCGTACGTCATCCGGCTGTCGGCATATGTCAGCAAAGGGTTGGTACACTGGAAATAGGCTGCTTTTACCGGATAAGGATCTTCCATCAGGATTGCTTTACGAAAAAATGCCGGTGGAACGGTCATGAGCCTCGGTATGGTGTGATGATGGGCGTGGATCATCTCTTTTCTTTTGGACGGAAGCTTATCGGCACGAACGAACTTGCCCAGACCGAGCAGGTCCGGGTCCAGGGGCTGAATATTGCCGCCGGGTATATCGAGATTACCGCACACGGCCATGAGGCAAACCAGTGCCCGGGTTGCATCGAAGGTCTGGATGGTCTGTTCGATGGGGTTTCCCCATTGAATGACGGCTGGATGCATTGCCGCATAATCAACGGCGGCCGCTCGAATTTTACCGGGCGGGATACCGGTTATGCCGGTCGTTTTTTCAGGGGGGAAATCCTTGACATGCTTGGCCAGTTCATCAAATCCGTGCGTCCAGTTGACAACAAAATCTTTGTCATATAGCTGCTCTTGGATGATAACATTCAGAAAAGAAAGTGCCAGTGCAGCGTCTGTTCCGGGTCTGATCTGAAGCCAGTGTTTGGCTCTTTCCGCCAGGGCGGTCTTTCTGGGATCCACGACGATCAGTTCGGTACCATGTTTCATTTGCTCCAGCAACAGGCTGCAGATTTCGCCCTCCTCGTTGGTGTCCGTGATATTGCTCCCCCAGAGGATGACCAGCTTGCTTGGATGATGAAAATCGGCAACAGGATAGAACCCGCAGGTGTGGATGCCGCTGATTTCCCGGGGTGCATGGCAAACGTCCTGGGTTGCGACCAGATTGGGCGAACCAAAAAGATTGGCCAGCCTTATGAGAACAAAATGTTCAAGCCCCTTGGGCATTCCCTGGCAGAAGGCTACACTGCGGGCACCATGCGATTCCCTGATCCTGCTCAGGTGTGCGGCAATCTCCTGGATGGCATCTTCCCACGATATTTTATCCCATCGGCCCTGACCGCGACTGCCAACGCGTTTCAAAGGCGATGTGAGTCGCTCAGGATGATTGAGGCGATGGGGTGAGGCGATGGCTTTAGCGCAGATATAGCCCTTGTTTAGAAAGCCGTCAGGATCGCCTTTGACCTTAACGATCCGGTTGTTCTTGACACCCACCAGCAGGGCACAGCCCCCGTGATCCATTCTGGCGCAGTGCGTTTTTTTCCATTCGATAGTTTGAGACATCATGATCCTCTAATATAATTCTGATCTAAAACCTTCACCTCTGGTGGAGGACCCGGAAAGGTTCTACCGATCCGGTGAATATTATTACTCCGGCAATATGTTAAGAACGTCATTCCCGCGGAGGCGGGAATCCAGAACCAAACTGGATGCCGGATCAAGTCCGGCATGACGGTTTCAGGTATTTAGTCGCCGGGTTAATAAAAAGATGAATATCGAATGACGAAACAAGAAATATTGAATAATGAAGTGTTGAACCGCTCGCGCAGCGCAGGCGCTTGCTCCGCGTGGCGCTCTTTCTTTTTTTATCAATTGCTGACAACCATCACTTCGAAATTCATGGTATCGATATTCGATATTGGATATTCCAGCCCCCTTACGAGGGGGCGTGCCGATGGATAATCCTGATGTGACCGTGAAAAACTCGTTTCCAAGAGTCCATAATACCGAACAAGGCCTACCTGTCAACCACCTTCGGCTAAAGCCGAAGGCTTGGGTTCAAGGATTCAAGGAGTCGAGGGTCCAAGTGGCAGGTTCTCATCTCCCTGCTCCGGGCACATGGAACAACATACTACTTGCAGATAGCCAACACCTGGTGGCTGTATCACTCGAATCCTCGACCCCTTTAACCGCACATTGTTAAACGAATGTTCGCCTAAAGGCGAGGGATTTTCTCCCATTCCCCAAATGAGACATTAAAGGAAAATGATGTCAAATTGGTACGATCTTTAAGTGTTTTACGATTTTATCCAGGTAAGTGTTTCATCCAGATTGGCCCGTTGTCGTTCAAAACAATTTACGGGTTCTTCGCGGTCCGGCCAACCCAGAACAACCCCTATAACAATGGTTTTACTTGCGTCTATGGGGAAGAGGGAACGTAGAATGTCCGGATAGTTGACGGATGCCGCCAGCACGATGGCACCGAGCCCCTTGTCATGGGCAGACAGCAGCAATGTCTGGAGGCATAAACCCACATCCAGCATGGCATATTCCAACAAAACATTTTTATCCAGAAGAAACAGAATCATGACAGGTGCATCGAAGAGGTAAAACATATCACCATAATAATTGAGCCGGCCATCAAGATCTTTCCGGCCGATGGAGAGAGATTGTAGAACGCTCTTGCCAACATCGACATAGCGTTGTTTCAGCCGGGAAGGGAAAACTTCGGGCATCTGGATTTCAGGCTTCGACTTTATCCCGCTAAAGAGAGCCTCTTTGTTTTTCTGTTTGAATTCTTCCAGAGGGGAACCCGCGATGACCATGATCTCCCATGGCTGGGTGTTGCCCCATGAAGGCGCCCACTGGGAATCTGTCAGAATCTCTTTGATCAGTTCTTCAGGAACTGCTTTTTTCAAAAAATTCCGGATACTGCGCCGACTAAGAATCGCTTCTCTTAATTCCATTGTAACTCCCTTTTATTCCAATACAGCGACAACCGCAGACAGATTTGTCAGGATGCTATGATGCTAGAACGCTTGGATGCTGGGAAGCTGATGTCAGTCTCCCAGAATTATGTCTGTTAGGTTCGCGCTCTTTTTATTAGCCGCAGACACACGCAGACGATCGCAGACAATTTCTTCTATCGACCTGATCGAAGAAACATTTCCATTCACTTCGTGAATATAATTATTTTTAACCATACAATTTGAGCAAAAAATGATTATATAACCAAATGCTCAATATTTAAATAGTGGTTTATGAAGATGTCAATAAGCGAATACTTATCATGCCTAATACTATCAAAAGTTATCATAGATATGCCCGAAGGGCATTGCGATTTATCTTCGGCCAGGTCGGCCGAAGATTGTCTGCGTACGTCTGCGGCAAAAAAATAAGACAACTTTCAACCAGTAGCATCTTTCAATCATCCCAACTTCCCAGCCTCCCAGCCTCCCAGCTTCATAGCCTCCAAGCTTCCCAGCCTCACTAATTGAGCTTTTTGAAGAATCGTTCCCATCTGGGTTTCAGGAAAGATCCATCACGGCTGAGAACAATGGCCGTTGCATGCCCCAGCACCTGGTTTAATTCAATAAAACCAAAAAAACGGGAATCGGCTGAATTGTCTCTGTTG
>QMMS01000348.1 GCA_003647375.1 Deltaproteobacteria bacterium | reverse complement strand
GGTATCCAGCATGATCAGATCCTCGGCGCCCGGATCGATTTTCTCGGCCTCTTTAGAAAGCATTTCTATCGATTCACCACTGGTTGCAAACTGGGATTGAAACCATCTTAAAAGGGACCCGGTGGTTGTTTGACCGGTTTCAATCAACCACATGTCCGGTAAAACAGCCCCTTCATACGGACCCCAAATTCCCGGAAAATAGTGTGCTTTTCGGGTCAGTGTCAGATGGCAGGAAGAGCTACCGATGATCACCGCCATCTTTCCTTCAGCCAGGCTGTTGAGCCCAATCATTCCAATGTGACAATCGATTCCACCGACACCCACCGGCAAACCGGACGGAAGACCCATGGCGCTGGCAGCCTCATCCGTCAACTGTCCTGCCGGTGAACCAACGGTTGCAACCCGGTCCACCAGTTTGGCAGGAAGTTGTTCAAGTCCAATTGCAGATAGCGTCTCTACGTCCCAGCCGCCTTGAGAGGGGAAATAGGCCCCTGAATTGGTCGCATTACTTACAGAACCAACCCAACTGCCCGTCAAGAAAAAAGTGAGCCAATCAACCGCATCAACGATTTTATATGAACGATGAAAAAGATGTGAACGGTTTTCTTTTACCCACAGCGCCTTGGGGACGAACCACTCGGCATTGATCTGGCCACCAAAGTTGTTCAGAAAGTTTATAGATGCCCGTTCTTCTATCTTTTCGGTCTGCTCCTGGCTTCGAACATCCATCCACATAATAGCGTCAGCAAGGGGCTGCCGATCCTTCCCTATCATGACAACAGATGCGCTGGTTGCCGTAAGGCCGATGCCAATAATCTCACAGCCAGATCCTGCTATTTGATCGACACAATTTTGTGTAGCGCTCGCCAGTCCTTTGACCCATTCATTGGCGTCTTGTTCTGCCCAGCCGACCTTTGGAACTTTAAGCTTGAATCTGTAATCCGCCTGAGCGACAAGCTTGCCTTTTAGATCAAATACGCCACATCTAAGCCGGGTGGTACCGCAGTCAATACCGAGAAGGTATTTGCGTTTCACTTAACCAGCACTTCTTGAATGGCTTTATCGAAGGCTGAAAGAATCTGATCAGCATCTTTAGTGGTAATGTCTAATGTTGGATGAACCCTGAAACGATTACCCAGGGGGCCGCTTGCCGAGAGCATAATTCCCTCCTCCAGTAGTCGCCAAACAAGCGACTCTTTTTCCTGTCCAGATATCGGTTCTTTGGTTTTTTTGTCTTTCACGATCTCACAACCACCCATGAGACCCTGAAAATAAGCTTCACCAATAAAACGCCGGTTGTCGATATTTTCAAAACCATCTTTGAGATAACCCCCCACTTCTGCGGCATTTTCGGCCAGTTTTCTTTCCTGCAGCTCGCTGATAAGAGCCAGACCTGCGGCACAACCGACAGCATTACCGGCAAGTGTTGTACACGTACCGGTGATGAATTTTTCAGCATATGGCTTGGTTGTCACCACGGCACCTAGGGGAAATCCCCCCCCGACATTTTTTGCAAGCAGAAGAATATCCGGGGTAATCTCCTCGTGCTCAGCCGCAAACATTTTTCCGGTGCGTCCAAAGCCGGTCTGTATTTCGTCCAGAATGAAAACCAGCCCGTGATCTCGACAGATTTCCTGTACCCGCGTTAAATAACCTTCCGGTGGGATGATGCCGCCGGACCCCTGAACAGGTTCGATCATTACCGCACCAATCTCATTGACCTCACTGGTAGTTTCGATACCAGTTCCTTTGATGATGGCTTCGATTTCATTTGCACACCACATCCCACAGGTTTCCGGTTGACAATGGCAACGATAACAATATGGCATTGGAGCCCTTAAGAATCCCGGCAGCATCGGGCCGAATCCCTGTTTATATTTTGAACTGGAAGTAGCTGCCAGAGCACCGTAGGAGAGACCGTGATAGGCATTCTTCAACACGATCATTTCAGACTTCCCACTGTAAGAACGCGCCATCTTTATCGCATTTTCAGCGCACTCGGCACCGCTGGTCCCATAGTAAATTTGATCAAGGTCCCTGGGTGTTATCTGTGCCAGTTTGGCCGCCAGAAAAACGGCGGGCACATTGGATTGGCGCATCGATGTTTGAATAATTTTCGGTACTTGTTTTATAACAGCATCCAGTATTTTGGGGTTGCTGAACCCGGCATTGTTCGAAAACAATCCTGAATTGCAATCAATATATTTCTTTCCGAACACATCCCAAACATAGGGGCCTTGGCCCCGTTCGATCAACACCGGTTCACCCACCGGCGTCCAGGCGCGAAAAATATGCTTTTGATCCATCGCCTCAATTTCTTTGGGTGTACATTGAGACATTTCCATAAATATATCCTCCGCCCCCTTCATTGTTTCATTAGATGCCATCGAAACTCCTCCTTATGTCATGGGTTGTTATCTACTGTTTTAAATATAAACCACCATCATCTGTCGGGATCGTTATTTAACCGGAACGGTTTAACGATAAGGATTATTCAGGTTGTTTGCAGACCACCACATCGATACCCTGTTCACGAAGGGCATCACATTGATCTTGTCTTATGTGCCAGTCCGTTATGAGCTTGTTTATTTTATGTAGTGGTGCAGTCGACACAAAGGATATCACGCCGATTTTACTGCTGTCTGCAACAGCAATAATCTCTTTTCCTGATTCTATCATCAACTTGCGAACTTCCGATTCGGCCAGACCAAAATCGGTGATACCCTTTTCGAGACTCAACCCACCAATACCGATAAATACCTTGTCCGCGTAGAACTGACTCAGGGTCTTGATGGCGATGGGGCCCACCATGCATTTCTCGACCCGCTCGACCATTCCACCCATCAATATGAGTTGTATCTCTTCGACGTCCACCAACTCTAATGCGTTGTGCATGGAATTGGTGATAACGATAAGACTTTTTATATTTTTTATATTTTTAGCTACCTCAAGAACTGTCGTAGAGTTATCTAGAACAACGGTCTGACCGTCAACAATTTCTTCCGCGGCAATCCGACCAATTTGCCGTTTCTCCTCAATAAAAGAATCCTTGCGCAAAATAAACGGTGCTTCATGGCTGGTAAAACTCTTTTCAAGTACGGCACCACCATGGACCCTGCGGACCAACCCTTTTTTGGTCATGCGTTGGAGATCGGTTCGGATGGTTGCCTGGGTAACATTCAATTCAGATGCGAGCCGTTCCACACGAATAACATTTTGGTTGCGAAGCAATTCTAAAATCCGATTATCTCTTTCTGGTTGAATCAAGGCCATAATTTTTTATTTTTCATCCTTATTTTCATAAATATAATAAAATAAAAAAATAATGTATGCCTTTTTTATATAGAAACAAAAATAAATGTCAAATAAAATATTTTAAAATACATACCGCCACCTCATGCGAGGCGGGTGTGAGTAAAAATAGTCACCCAACATATTTGTTATTGTTGTGTTTTTTTCATCCCCTATACTGA
The DNA here is from genome assembly GCA_003647375.1 of Deltaproteobacteria bacterium. Next base: position 1,450 of record QMMS01000348.1, on the reverse strand, counting down.
CGTTGTAATTCTATCGCCTCCAAAGACATATTTCTTTAACCATAGGTATTTCCAGTAAATAAATGGCACAAACCCACTATCGTCTGAGATTCGTCAATTGATCAGGCCTTTTTCTATCTGCTTGGGAGGAGACGGATCTAAAAGCGAATATTTTTCCCTTGACAATTGATTCTGTTTGTCATTTATTGTTTTTTAATTCAGCAATATTTATTATTTATTATTTTCGTTTGTTTGCATTCATTTCGAAAGAAATGGCAGAATACAATACCCGTGCGCACTGCTATCCATTCAGTCTGTTCTTTTGATAAGGAAGTGAGTCAAGACTTGGAAGCGAATGGCGTTTGCAGGTCATTGAGATTATATTGTAGCGAACCCAAGATATAACGAACAGGGAGGAATCATGAAAAGAAAGCTGCTTGCATCCGTAACGTTTGCCGTACTACTTTCCTTCAGTTTAACTTTTTCATTCGCAGCCGATAAACCCTATGCTGGAACCACCTTGAACATCCTTATGGAGGCAGTACCCGACACAGAATCCATCGAACCACTTCTTGGTGAATTCCAAAAAGAATCCGGGATAAAGGTTGTTATCGAGAAGGTGGTATACACCATCATGCATGAAAAACTGGTTCCCCACCTGATGGCCGGTGAGGGAAACGGCAGTTATGATCTGATCCAGGTTGACAATTACTGGGTCGGTGAGTTTGTCAAAGCAGGATGGATTCAATCCCTCGACAGTCGCCTGGCCAAAACACCTCAAATTAAGCTAACCGACTACATCGACTCCGTCGTCGATATGTTCACTGTTGGCGACAAGACCTACTTTGTTCCCCAGTGGACCTACCCCTTTGGCCTGGTGTATCTTGATGATGTGGTCAGTGACGCCAAATTTCATCAGTTTTACGAGAAGAAAACCGGCAAAAAGTGGTCTTTCCCACCAAAAGATATGTTCGAATACGCTGAAATGGCCAAAGCCGCAAAGGCCTTCACACCCAGTAACATGTATGGCGCAGCCATGCAGGGTGCCAAGGTCGATCCCATCGTGATGGAATTCACAAATTACCTTTACGGGCTTGGTGGCGGTTACTACGACCGTACTACCTGGAAATCGAATTTCAACAGCAAGACAGGCATGCAGGCTTTGAATATTTACAAAGATCTCATCGAAAATGCAGCCCAACCTGGAGCGAACGGCGCCAATTTCGACGATGCGTTTAACGTGTTCGGCCAGGGCAAATCCGTTTTCGCCATTACCTATAATTTCCTGATGCCATGGCTACTCGATAAAACGAAAAGCGCTGTAGCCGATCGGGTAAAATTTATTCCTCTGCCTGGCGGCGGCATCAACGGCGGATGGGCCTGGGCCATACCGGTATCCAGCCCGCATTCGGACGCTGCTTGGGAGTTCATCAAGTGGGCTGAAACTAAAAAAATTCAAAGAGCACGGGCG
>QMMS01000347.1 GCA_003647375.1 Deltaproteobacteria bacterium | reverse complement strand
GTTAGTGAGCGAATCAGAATTAGACAGAATTCCTTCCGGTCAAAGATTCCTCGCAGCTTGCTGCGGGGTTCTTCAAAAACACAGGCCCATTCACCTACCGATTTCAGCCTTAATGGTCTGGTACCCGTCCGCGATGAAGGACGCAGCCACTTTTCCCTGGGTTTCCTTGTCGGGTACGATCGCAGACATGTATCCACCCCGTCCCCCGCCGGTTACCTTTGCGCCGAAAGCCCCCCGGGAAATAGCACGATCGCAAAGACCCACCAGGCACCTGGCAATGGCCACACGCTGTTGTTGATCACTGGAAAGCGAGTCACTCTTTTTACCCCCAACTTCGAGTTGACCGACCACTTCTCTTTTTTATGGTTTCAAAAGAATATCAATGAGGAAAAGACGATATCCCTTGACTATGAAAAATAAATCTGGGAAGTAGAAAAAAACAGCGTCGCTGCACTCCGTTTAAGTGACCGAGATACTTTGGAACAAGGGACTGATTTATCGTAATATTCAAACAAGGAGATCGCATGTTATTCTGGAAATACGGAGGCCTAGGTGGTAACAATTAATCTACGATTCTAACTTTCAGTACGCTAAAAATTATCAATAACAACCCGTAAGGAATCACGGCATGAACATTTTACATATCTCGGATCTTCATTTCGGCCCCCGTCACTGGGAGGGAGACGACAATCTTCTTCTGAAAAAACTTAACTCATACGATGCCGATATTGTTATCAACACTGGAGACAATACGACAGATGGTCTGGAAGATGAGTATGCGGAAGCAGGGCGGTTCTTAAATACCATCAAGTGCAAAAATGTCATCTCCATCATCGGGAATCATGATAAAAGAAATATGCGTGCCCATGAACTATTCCGTAAATATGTTTACAACCCGGAAATAATCTATCTGCCCGACACCGCGAAAACCAGCAAGAAGCACCTCTTTTTGAACCGGAAAATAACCAAGGTCCGTGATAATTTTACCGATATCAATTTTATCAAACCCATTTCAATAGATGGAAAGTCCGTATTGATTATCAACATCGATGTCAATGAACTTTACAGTGATGACGGGTTTGTTGAGGAAAGCATCCTGGACGCGGTTTCAGAAAAAATCAATCAGACAGAATATGACCTGCCGCTGCTGCTGATCCATCATTCCATTTTAGGTACCGACGAGGCGCCTCTAGAAAATTCCTCCCGTCTGATTGCTTTTGTAAATAAGCATAATATCGAAAACATCTTTTGCGGCCATACCCATCAACTTGAACTGATGAGAACCACAAATCTATATCACGGGCATTCCTTTACCCAGTTTATGTGCGGCACTCTGTCCTCCTGCAATCATGCGCACGATGACAACATGTTTCTGTACTATGAAGATTTTGGCAGCAAGAATATGCACCTGTATCTGGTACGGATCTTTCCGGAGGAGGGCATGTTGCGCTTCAAAGAGGAACTGGTCTTTTAGACAGGATTTTACAAAAAAGGCAGACACCTTGCAGAAAAAGACGTACTGAAGACTCCAGCGGTCAATACAAATGCAAACCCATAATTATTGGGATGCCTTATTTCCAATTCAAAACGACCTTTCCCGAATACCCGCTGTTCATGACATCAAACCCTTTCTGAAAGTCGTCTACGGGAAACCGATGGGTAATGATCGGACGGATATTCAACCCGGACTGTAGAATGCTGACCATCTTGTACCAGGTCTCGAATATTTCCCGGCCATAGATCCCCTTGAGGGTCAGCCCCTTGAAAATCACCTGGTCCGTGTCCAGGGGCAGCGGCTTGGCGTAAATGCCGAGCATGGCGATTTCACCACCGTGGTTCATATTTTCGAGCATTTCGTGAAATGCGCCTGGAACGCCCGACATCTCCAGACCCACATCAAATCCCTCGCGCATGCCCAGTTCTTTCTGCACATCCCTGATTCGCTCCCGGCTGACATTCACCGTGCGAAAATCGCCAAGCTTTGATGCCAGTTTCAGGCGATAGTCATTCACATCGGTAATCACAACAAATCGGGCCCCAACATGTCCGGCCAGTGCCGCGGCCATGATTCCGATGGGTCCGGCACCGGTAATCAGGACATCCTCCCCCACCAGGTTAAACGACAGGGCCGTATGGGCTGCGTTCCCAAAAGGGTCGAGGATGGTGGCAATTTCGTCTTCAATATTATCAGGTAGGTGAAAGGCGTTGCCCGCGGGAATGGACAGATATTCGGCAAAAGCACCGCTACGATTAACCCCGACCCCAACTGCATTGCGGCACAGATGGCGTTTGCTGGCCCGGCAGTTTCGGCAGTAACTGCAGGTGATGTGGCCCTCCCCTGAAACACGGTCGCCTACCCTTATACCGGTGACCTCTCTGCCAACACGATCCACGATTCCGACAAACTCATGACCGATAATCATTGGGGTTTCAATGGTTTTTTGGGACCATTCATCCCAGTTGAAAATATGCAGGTCCGTCCCGCATATGGCTGTCTGCTGAATTTTGATGCGAATATCGTTCCCGCTTAAAACCGGTTCCGGCACCTCCTGCAGCCAAAGACCGGGCTCCGGCGCGGCTTTGACCAATGCCCTCATACGAATCTCCTCTTGTATCGACTGCTAAAAAAAATCCGCCCACTTTCGGATGGCATCCAGGTAGATAAATGTTTCTGAAGACAGTATCCCGCCGATCTGGTTGAGATCTTCCATCAAAAAAGATCGTAGTTCTTCGCGGGAATGGAAAAAAACTTCCGCTAAAAGATCGTGACGCCCGGTGGAATTAATCACCGATTTGACACCGCTCAACCGAGCGATTTTTTCCATAATCTGGCGATGATCCCTTTTTTCCAGACTCATGCCCACCAGTGCAACGATGCTGTTTTCAAAATAGAGTGGATTCACTTGAGCCGTGATTTTAAGCAGGCCCTCGGAGATCATCTTTCCTACTCTCAGCCGGATGGTACCGTCGGAAAGATCCAGCTTCCCGGCGATGTTCTTGAATGATGCCCTGCCGTTTTTTTGAAGCTCGGCAATGATTTGCCGGTCAATATTATCGGGCAGAAATTTTTGTGATTTGACCATAACAGCCCAACCTTTCTGATATGCAATCTTTGTAAATCCCGTCTTTTCTTCCAGGGTTTCGCTATTTTCCAAGTTTCAATATATTTTCGACAAACAAGGATGTCAACAATAAAGAATATGGTAAATCAAATTAACGTAAAATAGTGCTTGACATTTTGCGATAAACGAAATATTTCGTTGCAAAATTACTTCTATCGATATTTTGTGGCCGTTGTGCAAGAAAGATCCTGTAATGAAGATTGTCATTCAGCTTCCGGATTGTCCGAGTATAAGACTGATTTAAAATAAAATATTGAATAAAATTTATTCTTTTTGTATATTGTAATCCGTGTTCAGTAAACCGACGTTACCCATTGCCGGTGCAATGCCGGCAGAGGCCAAGCTCAATCATATTATTCGCCTCACCTCATTTTTATTTTCACAATTTATTCTCACACCTAAAAGGAGGACATGAAAATGAAAAAAACCTGTCAAAAAGAAAAAAGCCCCAGCACCATTACCCGTCGGTCATTTATGAAAAAATCGGCGGCCATGGGCCTGGGCGTTTTTGCGACTGCAAGTATGGGGCCCTGGTTTATCAAAGATGCCCTGTCATCTTCCGGAAAACTTAATCTTTTTACCTGGCCGGATTATTCAAAACCCGAGGTCATCAAAGCCTTTGAAAAAGCCACCGGTATCAAGGTCAAGGTAACCAACTACTCCTCCAACCAGGAGTGTATGAACAAACTGCGTGCGGCGCGCGCCAAGGGATTCGACATTGCCCAGCCCTCCCTGACCGAATACGAACTGCACATGGAATTTGAACTGTACCAGGCGATGGATGAAGGCAAAATTACCAACCTGAATAACCTTGAACCCTCCTTCTATGAATCATCCAAAGAACAAGGCGGTGTAATTCGTGGCAAACGCGTCGGCCTTCCCTATGACTGGGGCACAGAGGCGATCGCCTTTAACACCGACAAACTTAATTATAAATATGGTGAACTTTCCTATGGCAACCTGTGGGAACCCCAATTCGCTCAGAAGGTGACATGCCGGCCCCATTCGGTTTTTATCGGCGCCGGGTTATACCTGGATGCCATCGGTAAGGTTCCCTCTGACAGGATGTTTGATACCTATCGCGATGAAACAAAAATGCGCAAAGTCTATGATCAAATCCTCACGTTTTTGATCTCCAAAAAACAAAACATCAAGATGTTCTGGAATAACGCCCAGGATCACCAATTGGCATTTTTGCAGAACGGCTGCCTGATCGGCCAGACCTGGGACGGCCCAATCCTGACCATGAAAAAGGAAGGTAAACCCGTTACCTACATGGCCCCCAAGGAAGGCGCCATGACCTGGGTTGACTCCATGGGCATCGTCAAGAACGCCGAGAATCTCGAGCAGGCCTATGCCTGGATCAACTGGGCTTATACAGCCGAAGCCGGCGCTGTCATGGCCAAAAGCACCGGTTACAACAGTGTTGTAAAAGGCGCAGCCGATCTGCTGGATGAAAAGACCAAGCAGGGTTTCAAGGAAGCTTATCCGGGAGATGCGCTTGAAAAACTGTGGTGGTATGTTTCCGAGGCACCGTGGTTTGTTCCTGCGCGTACCGAATACAGGGATAAATTCCAGGCCGCCTAACTTTTATGAGAAAATACCCACACCCTGTTCCGGGGTTTTCCGAAACAGGGTGTGCTGACTGTTTGTTGTCACTGAGAAAATTGAAACCACTGTCTCAAAACAACATACCAAGTAAGGACTTTATCGTATGGGACAAGATGTTAACCTAGCCGATGTCAGCATGCGTTTCGGAGATTTTTATGCTGCTCGCGATATAAATGTACATATCGAAGCCGGTGAATTTTTCAGTTTTTTAGGACCGTCGGGTTGCG
>QMMS01000346.1 GCA_003647375.1 Deltaproteobacteria bacterium | reverse complement strand
CTGTCGCGTATGACCGGCGCCGCTGGAGGAACCATATTTCATCATTTCAAAAACAAAGAAGACCTGTTCCTGAATATACTGCGGGACATTAAAGAAATCATCCTCAACTCGTTCGATCAATACCTGGAAGACGGGAATTTAAAAAACGGTATGGACATGGTCGAAGGGGCTGTCTCGTTCTATCTTCAGCTTGCGAGTCAGATGCCGACCCAATTCTTACTTTTACACCAGCATTTTCCCTATAAAATGGCCGAAACCAATCCTGTTTGCCGGGATTATCTGGAGTCGATTTATAATTGTCTTTTGGATAATTTTGAAAAAGGTATTGTCAAAGGGCAAAAGGACGGAACCATCGAAAATGTGCCGGCCCGGAAATGTGCCATGATTCTGTTTTCGATGGTTGATGGAATAGCACGCTTCAATACCTATCAACTTTACAATGCAGGCGCGCTTTACGATGAGCTGATCATGATGTGTCGAAAAATGCTTAGGAGCGATGCCTATGCGCCCAGGGGATGAATAATGCCGATCATTACACTTTTCAGCGGCGTATTTTGCGGGAAGAAGACCGTATTGAAAAATTTGAAGGACCGCACCGGCTATAAGCATGTCACTGATGACGATATTGTTAAACAGGTCGAGTTGCTCACCGGTTTACAGGAGAGCAAAATCAGACGTGCTTTTTCGTCAAAGACATCGGTGTTCAATGAATTCACGCATGAAAAAGAGTGCTCGATTGCCCATATGCGGTTGGCTGTTGCCGAAATGCTGATGGATGAAGAACTCATCATCGACGGTTTTTCCAGTCTCCTCATACCCGGAAACATCGACCATGTTCTGCGGGTCTGCCTGGTTGCAGAGATGCCCTACAGGGTTGCGCAGGCAAAGACGAATCACTTGCTGGACGAAAAGGAAGCCAAACGGACTATCCGGCAGGAAGACGGTGATCGCGCGGCTTGGATCGAAGCCCTTCATTCGAACCCGGATCCCTGGGCCGGGGAGTTGTACGACATGGTGATTCCTATGCAGGGCCTGGATGAAAACCAGGCAGGTGCGTTGATAGAGGAATACCTCCACAAAAATGTTTTACACAAAACAGAGCCATCGGAAAAAGCATATGAAAATTTTCTGCTGTCTAGCCGTGTGCAAGCAGTGCTGTGCAAAGCTGGCCACGATGTCACCGCCGATGCCAAGCATGGAGCGGTTGTGGTGCATATCAACAAGCACGTACTCATGCTCGATCGGCTGGAAGATGAACTCAAAAGCATTGCCGGAAAAGTGCCTGGCGTCAAATCAGTGGCAACCAGGGTAGATATGGGCTATCAAAGGTGCAACATCTACCGCAAACACGAGGCTGGCGTTCCTTCCAGGGTATTACTGGTGGATGATGAAAGGGAATTTGTCCAGACGCTTTCGGAACGGCTACAGCTCCGTGATATGGGTTCTGCCGTTGTCTATGACGGAAAGTCTGCACTGAATATAGTGAAGAATGATGAACCGGAAGTGATCATCATTGATTTAAAAATGCCGGGTATCGATGGCATTGGGGTATTGAAAAAAGTAAAAACGGAACGACCCGATATCGAAGTTGTCGTTTTAACCGGGCACGGGTCGGAGAAGGACAGACAGATGTGCATGGACCTTGGCGCCTTTGATTATCTGCAAAAACCAGTGGATATCAATCATCTCAGCAAAGTGCTCAAAAATGCGCACAAAAAAATTCAGGGAAGAGTTCAGGGTGCTTAACACCTTCAACCGCCCCTTTTGAAGGTACGGTTATGTCGATCATAAAAAAAATCAAGCCGCGTTTTTGGGATCATTACGACGCAAGCGGGGCTTCCATGCAGCCTTTCAGTTTTCGTCGAAAATGGAAACTGATCGTTATCCTGACATCCGTTGTGGCGCTGATTCCCTTGCTCGTGATGACACTGATCGACTTTCAGCTCACGAAAAGAGCCATTGAGTCAGAAATACATGTAAACATGATCAGGACGGTTTCCAACACCTGGCAGGCCATATCCTCCTCTTTGACCCAACGCAAAGCAGCCCTGGACTTTATCGCCCGGGACAATTCCTATGAAAACCTGAACCAAGCGGAGAGGCTGTCGGGCATTTTGAAAAGCCTGCAGGAAGGTCTGGGCGGATTTGAAGATATCGGCGTGGTCGATGCAAGGGGTCACGTACAGGCCTATACCGGCCCATACGATTTAAAAGGAGCGAATGTATACAGCGATAAGTGCTTCCAGAGTGTTATAAAAAAAGGGTTCTATATCAAAGATATGCACGGCGAAGCAGAAACGGCGCCCCATTTGGTGATGGCTACCAAGCACGTTCTGCAAGACGGCTCTTTTTTTGTTCTCAGATCGGGCCTGGACAACAATTTGATGAACAATATGATTTCCCGATTGGATATCGGCAGGGCCGATGACGCCTTTATTGTCAGTAATGAGGGGGTACTGCAGACACCGTCCCGTTCCCACGGCGGAATCTACGATAAAATTTCCCTCCCGATTCCTGAGCCTGTTTCCGGGACGAAAACCATGGAAGCCATGGCCCAGGATGGGACGCCGGTCCTGGTCGGGTATGCTCATATTCCGGACACATCCCTGATATTGATGATGGTCAAGCCAAAATCCGAGATAATGGCCATGTGGTACAAACCGAGAATGAAACTTGTCGGCCTGTTGGTGCTGAGTATCGCCGTAATCCTGCTGGCAGTCCTTGGTTCAGCCACTTACCTGGTCCAACGAATCCACGATGCCGATCAAAAGAGAGTCGCCGCCCTTCACCAGGTGGAATACTCCAATAAATTAGCTTCGCTTGGGAGACTGGCATCGGGGGTGGCCCATGAAATCAATAACCCCCTGGCTATAATCAATCAAAAAACGGGACTGATTAAAGACCTCTTCACCATGCATCAACGCTATGCATCTGACGAAAAACTCATGGGTCTGGTCAAGGGAGTCCTCTCTTCGGTTGAACGGGCAGGATCGATTACCGGGCAGTTGTTGAATTTTGCCCGTCACCTGGATACCGATATTGAGCGTTTTGACCTAGGCGAGATGGTGGGCGATCTGATGGGATTGCTCGAAAAGGAAGCCGAGTTTCGGCGTATAGAGATTTCCCTGAAAATGCCCGGAGAAAAAATAGTCCTGGAAAGCGATCGGGGGAACATCCAACAGATATGTCTCAATCTGATCAACAATGCGTTTGCCGCCATGGAGCAAGGGGGACAGCTCGACATTAAGGTGGCCGTGAATACACCGCAGCAGATCACCATTGTTATCGCGGACAATGGGCATGGCATCCCCCCTGCTGACCTGAAAAGAGTGTTCGAGCCTTTTTTCAGCACGCGCGCGGGCCATAAAGGAACCGGTCTGGGGCTGTCTATTACCTATGGACTGGTCAAAGAAATCGGCGGTGATATTGCGGTTGAAAGCAAATTAGGCGAGGGAACCCGGTTCATCGTAACCCTGCCGATGAAGGTGTCACCAGATCGGCAGCAGAATACTTGATAGTTCATTAATGAAAAATAGGAGCACAGGTTACAGATGTCTCAAATAAAACCCTATCTGGAGAATGCCGGAATCAAATTTTTCAGCCGGGTCTCTGCATCAATATCCCATGAGGTAAAAAACGTTCTGGCTATTATGAATGAAAATGCCGGACTCCTGGAAGATTCTGTGCTCATGGCGCAAAGGGACGTACCCCTGTCCCATGCGCGTCTGGAGCATATAGCTGCAAACCTGCGCAAGCTAGTGCAGCGTGCCGACGGTATCATAAAAAAAATGAACCGGTTTGCCCACGATGTAGATATGCCGGAAGAAACTGTCGATCTTTATGATGCGATCTACCTGATGGTAGATATTTGTGCCAGGATGATCGAATCGAAAGAAATAGGCATTAATGTCATCCAGCCTGAACATCGGATAACGATAAATACGAATCGTTTCTACCTGCAGAACCTTCTGTGGGTATGTACCGAATCTATCATGAAAACGATGAATCCTGGAGAGACTATTCGGATCGAAATCGTCGAGTTTAATAAAGGAACGGAGGTCATTTTCAGTTTTGAAGCTATGCGGAAAGAAGGGGTAGAGGAAATTCAATATGGCAAAAGTGCTACTTTGCTCCTGAGCTACCTGGATGCTGAGTTGATTGATGACGCTGTGCCTAGCTCGATCCATATCCGATGGCCGGGAAAGACTTGTTAATGTCAATGCAACGCTTCTTAGCGTTTAATAACTGTAACTAAGGAATACGTAAATAAGGAGAAATGTTATGTCGGAAAAAGTGCTGCTCGTTGATGATGAAAAAGATTTTTTGGAAGCGATGTCTGAAAGGATGAAGTCGCGCGATATGGAAGTGACCACGGCTTCTTCAGCAAAAGAGGCCCTGGAAAAGATAGAATATGAAACTTTTGACGCCATCGTCCTCGATTTTCAGATGCCGGGGATGGACGGCATGGAAGCGTTGAAGTCTATGAAAACCAAGCAGCCGGAGTCACAAATTATTCTTTTGACCGGTTATGCGACTGTGGAAAAAACCGTTGAGGCGATGAAAATAGGCGCAGCCGATTTTCTCGAAAAGCCGGCCGACCTTGAAATCCTTTCCCAAAAAATCAAACAGGCCAAAGCCGAAAAAATACTGATCGTGAAGAAGCAACAGGAAAAAAGGGTGATCGATATAATAAAAAAATATGGCGCATAACGTGCTGCCTGCTACTGATAAATGAAGATGACGACCCCCGTTAAAACAAGCAGATAGATAATGCTCAACGGTGCACCTGCCTTCAGGTAGTCAATGCTTTTATATCCCCCTGGCCCCATGTAAAGTGCGTTCACCTGATGGGTGGGCAGCAGGAAGGCATTTGAGGCAGCAAGCCCTACAACAAGCGCCGCCAAGCGAGGATCAACGCTGACACTCTCAGCCATATCAACCACAAGCGGAACCAACAATACCGTTG
>QMMS01000345.1 GCA_003647375.1 Deltaproteobacteria bacterium | reverse complement strand
GACGGAATGCACCACCCGTGACAGACGAAGTCACCTTTGCCTCGGGAGACCCGATAAGAGCCTCTTTTGCCGCAATCCTGATATCACAGGCAAGTGCCAGTTCGTACCCGGAACCCAGTGCATATCCGTTAATTGCTGCAATAGTGGGTTTTTCAAACCGGATAATCTTCCTTGATGCTTCCTGTAGCGATTCAAGATAAGCTCTATAATCTTCAATACTCCTGTCTTTTGAATCTTTCAAATCGGCTCCGGTTGAAAAAGCCCTGCCCTCGCCGGTGATAATCAATGCCTTAATATCGTTGTCCTGTTTTATTACCTCAAGGGCATCCTGCATCTCAATCCAGAGCTGCCGGTTCATAGCATTAAGCACTTTAGGCCTGTTCAGTTTGATCAGGCCGATGCGGTCTCTTTTTTCATAAATAATACATGTATAATCCATGGAGAATTCCTTTTTATATTAAGCACATTGTTTGATTCTCTTAAATTCCTCAACCAAAACCGGGACAACCTTGAACAAATCGCCGACAATCCCGTAATCAGCCACATTAAAAATGGGTGCCTCAGGGTCCGTATTGACAGCGAAGATCAATTTTGAACTGTTCATTCCTGCTACATGTTGAATGGCTCCTGAAATGCCTAGTGCGATATAAAACGTTGGCGCAACTTTTTTTCCCGTCTGACCGACCTGGGCGTCGTGGGGCATCCATCCGGCGTCACAGGCACCCCTGGTCGAACCGTATCCAGCTCCCAGCAGTTCTACCAATGGGCGCACAAGTTCCACGCCCTCAGTACCTTTTACACCACGCCCCACAGACACAATAACGTTTGCTTCAATCAGATCAATGCCTTCCGTACTTTCTGAGACGAGTTCCCGAACTATGGCACGCAGGTCTTTTTCTGGGATTGATAATTTTACGACAACCGGAGTTGCCGGTTCAGGCGCAGATATTTCAAAGAACCCGGCACGGATACTCAGTACTCTAATACCCTCATTTTCAAAGGTACATTCCTGAATAACCTTACTCGCCATCGCCGGGTGATGGGCGATTACGTCATGGCCTTCAAGTTTTAACTTCGTTATATCGGTAATAGCACCAACACCAAGTCTGGCTGCAATCCGGGGTGCGAGATCTCCACCTAATTCCGATGCGGTAAACCATATTTGGGTTGCACCTGATTGAGATGCCGCATCTTTTATAATGCCGGTATATGCCGATGTATTAAATAGTTCCAGTGCAGGGTCCTCGGCCAGGTATACGGTTTTAGCGCCATGTCCTGCCAGCACTTCCGCCTGACTGTTTACGCTGTCTCCAATCAGTACAGCACAGGTTTCAATACCCAAATTTTTGGCGTAAGAAAGCAATTCGAGCGTTGGGTTTTTAACTTCGCCATCTTTAGTTTCTGAAATCACTAATATCTTTTCCATGTCTAAAACTCCCATCACGAAAATAGGTTTTCATCTCCGATATCTTCATTAACAAGTAATTCCAGAACCTGCTTGGTGGTCTCTTCCTCATCCCCCTCAAACAGTTGACCGGATTCCCTCGTTTCAGGCTCTATCAGCCTAACAACGGTTGTTTTTCTGCCGACGCTGCCAACCATAACCGGGTCCATTCCAAAATCTTTCAGGCAAACGGTTTCTATGGGTTTCTTTTTGGCCATCATGATACCCCTCATGGTTGCCAACCGGGGTTCAAAAAGACTGTCATTCACAGTGACCACAGCAGGCAAGGTAACCTCCATAATTTCGATGCCGTTATCTCCCCTGCGGTGAAGCGTAAGCTTATCTGAATCAACAGCCTCGATTTTTGAAATGTTGGTGGCTTGAGGTAAATTCAAAAATTCAGCCAGCATGGACATGGTGAGACCGGCATCCGTATCCTCAGCCTGCCTTCCGCCAAGGATGAGATCATAATTTTTATCAGCCGTTATTTTTGCAAAGGTTTTGGCAAAGGCAAAAGAATCAGACCCCTCAAGGGCTTCATCCAGTATATGAATTGCCTTGTCGGCACCCATGGCCAAAGCTCTTCGCAGGGTATCGGTTGCCCGTTCCGGACCGATGGTCATTACGGTGATGGTTCCGCCGCCTGCAGCTTCCGTGATTTGTACAGCAGCTTCAACAGCAATTTCATCCCAGCTGCTGATAACGTAATTCAGACCTTCTTCAATGAGTGATCCATTCCGGGCGCGGATATTTAATTCAACATCAACGACTTCTTTAATCATTACGCAAATATTCAAAATAACCTCCTGATAACACATAAGTGGGCAACGTCAACCGTTGCCCAAATTATGCGCAAATATACCAATTCAAGTATTTGAGACTGGCCGCATGACAAGACCGTCGGGATCAAAAGCCGGTTTGGTGCGGATGACGCCGCCAAATATGTCCCCTGCTATGTTGATTTCGACTTGTTGGCCTTCCGGTTGCCAGGCGCCTCCATGCTTGACAAACGCAATGGCAACAGGGGATCCGATGCGGTAACCAAACGCTGCGGAAGTGGTTCGCCCAATCATTTCCCCATTAATGATTACAGGTTCATTCCCCAGGGAAACTGTGTCAAGGTCATTGAAATCAATGAGCACCAGTGAAGAATCAATGCCTTTTTCCTTTCTTCTTTGAAGTGCATCCCGTCCGATGAAGTCAGACTGCCAGTGGACGGCAAATTCAAGACCTGCTTCAAGGGGGCTCATATCCATATTGAGATCGTGGCCGTAAGCTAAGTATTTTTTTTCAACACGCATTGATGTCTGAGCGTACAGACCTGCCGGTTTTGCATTTGCTTGGGCCAGCATCGTGTAAAGTGACTTTGCATCCTCCCTGGGGCACATCAACTCCCACCCGGCTTCCCCCACATAGGAAATACGTGTGGCCTGGATCTCGATTCCGTTGACGGTCGTTGACATCGTCCGGAAATATCCCAGATCATTCCATTGAGACGCATTGATTTTTTTTGCAATACGTGCTGAATCAGGACCCATAAGTGCCATCATTGCAAAATCTTGTGTAGCATCACGAAAGCTGACCCTTTCTTTTTCCTTTTTCTGCCGCTTCAGCCAGGCCAGATCTTGCTTAATATGTGCAGTACCGACCAGAAGGCGGTAGTGCTCATCCGTCAGACGTAAAACGGTCAAATCACTTTCGTAAGTTCCCCGTTCATTCAGCATTGCCGTATACACAGCGCAGCCGGCAGGACGTGCCATATTGTTTGTGCAGATCCGGTTGAGAAAAGATTCTGCTTCAGGCCCTTCGACCTCTATCTTGCCAAAGGGAGATTGATCAAATAAAGCGGCTTCTTTGTGGGCATACCCGACTTCCAGGCCGACTTGCTCAAACCATTCGGGTCTTGAGAAAGTCAGCTTTGGTTCTGTCAGGCAATTAAAATAAACCGGCCGTTCCCAGCCATAATATTGGCCGAATCGAGCGTTGTGGCTCTTCCATTCTTCATGAAGCGGCATCAACCGAAGATTTCGGGCGGTTTTATGCTGACGGCCCGGGTAGGTAATTTCATAGTGGGTCCCAAGTATTTCAGGAACCCGTTCAGCCAGTGCTTTGGCTGAATTAAAGTAACCAGGGTACCGTTTGGGGCTCAGCTCTGAAAGATCCATTGGGGGGTATCCATGGACAATATCATGGGCCAGAGCCATTCCGGCGCCGCCACCAATGGCGATACCGATGGAATTCAAGCCGCAACACAGGTAAAACCCTTTTGTCTCTGCACTTTCCCCAAGCATAAAAGTGCCGTCCGGGGTAAAAGCTTCGGGCCCATTCAATAATTGTTTGACCTCAACAGTTTCCAGCAGCGGCACACGGTGGAGCGCATTTAGGGACATGGGCTCAAAATGGTCCCAGTCTTCCTTGAGCAATCCAAATGAAAAATCTTCTCCGAGCTTATCAGGATCAATTGCCCTGGCGTGGGGTTCAAAACAACCAACCAGGAACCCACCGGTTTCATCACGGATGTACAGGTGAGAGTCGTGATCTGAAAGGGTCGGCAGGGCTCCTTTAATTTCCGGAACCGGTTTGGTCAGCAGATAGAAATGCTCACAGGGCCAGGCCGGTACGGATACTCCTCCCATGGCACCGGCTTTGCGGCTCCACAATCCTGTAGCAAGCACTATAGCGTCGCAATGTATCGTTCCTTTTGCGGTTTCCACACCGACAACCTTTTGGTTTTTGGTTAATATACCCGTGACACCGGTATTCTCAAAAATCTTTGCCCCTCTGGCTTTTGCACCCTTGGCCAGGGCGGCACAGATATCAGAAGGGCCTACGCGGCCATCATCAGGGGACCAGACCGCTCCGATCACATCATCGGTATTCATCAACGGCCACCGTTCCTTGGCTTCCCCAGCACTGATCGTCTGGGCCTGCACCCCGAAAAGATGTGCAAGTGCTTCCTGACGTTTGATATGGATCAAACGATCTTTGTTGGTAGCGATTGATAATGATCCGGTATTCATCCAACCGGTCATCTGACCTGTTTCCTCTTCAAGTTTTGAATAGAGGTCGACTGAATATCTAATCAGATCCGTCAAATTCTGTGTGGAGCGGAGGGCTCGAACTTGAGCTGCAGAATGCCAGGTGGTACCTGAAGTCAACTCGTTTCTCTCAAGCAATACCGCATCGGTTACATTCTCTTTGGCCAGGTGGTAAAGCGCTGAACATCCCATAATCCCTCCACCGATTACAACAACGGAAGAATGGGTGGGTAGTTTATTGGTTTTCATTTGTGTTCTCCGATCAATAGAGTTATATTTTTCTTCTTATAATGTTAATTAACCTATAGACACCCAAAAAAATAATGTCAATATAAAAATTAACACCATTTCAATATTTCTAAAAATTCTGTTTAGCTGAAGATGAGAAGTGTATAATGTGAGGTTATCTTTGAGCGAACCTTAGATAAGAGGGTTTAATCTGGATGGACTGCCAACTAAATCAGCAATTATTTTGAGGCCCTCAATGAACAATTCCCTGGTTTG
>QMMS01000344.1 GCA_003647375.1 Deltaproteobacteria bacterium | reverse complement strand
CTACGACGGCCACGGATCTACCTGATAGTTTATGTCCTACTATATCTTTTATATTCATATAGTTAATGGTTATTTTGAATGTATTACATTATATTTTAAAGGTCTTTTTTATTAGCCACAGACACACACGGACTGACACAGACATTTCTCTCTTTCGACTTGAAAGAGAGAAAAATGCATTCACTTCGTGAATAATTTTATCCTTAATCATTTTTCATGAACATAAAATGATTATAAAACAAGATATGCCCGAAGGGCATTGAGATTGATCTTCGGCCATGTCGGCCGAAGATTGTCTGTGTGGGTCTGTGGCAAAAATAAAAAAACCGGATAACCTTTCAGCATACTATCACCTATTACCTATCAGATAGCAGGTGAATAATTCAAAATTAAGAATTAAAAACTCAAAATTTCTCTTATTTCAATGACCTATTTCTTTCCAAACATCTCCCCCATCTTCAGCATCAACTCGAAATCTCCCTCTACCGTATACTTCTCCTGAAAGAACATTTCCTGCCCATCCGCCTTGCCGGTCATGATGTCCATCCACAGGTCAAATGGTGCTTGGATAGTGACGGTCGGATTTTGATTTTTGCCCTCTTCTGCCGCTATCAACCCGTTATCAATCGTTAAATAGCAATTTCCTTCTACAGAACCGCTGAAACAAAACTGCATGATAGCCTGTATTTGCCCTGCCCCTTCCGGGTTGAATCCCAGCCTGATAATAGCCATGAAACTCTCCAGGGAATCGGGTCGCGGGATCATACTCTTTTTCTCGAACTCCTTGGGAGTGACCTCCTCTGCAATACAGGTCTTCCAGTAAAGGTTCGCCAGTCCCTTGAACGATTCAGATTTTTCGGAAATAGGCTGGTGAATTTTTGCCAAGGTCTCCGCACCAACAGATTTATTTTCCACTAATTCACGACCTGCTTTCTGAACAGCCTCAGCAACGCGGTTTCTGACAACTTCCTTGCCGGTACTCATCATAGTCTCGGCAGCCGGCCGATAGATCTCTGCAAGGAGTCTGTCCTTGTACATAAATTTGACATAATGGGACAACTGATCGAAAACCGATAACTCCGGAAAACCCGCCACCGACAACCAGACCGCATCCGGAGGTTCGTGTCGAAGGGGATGACTCGAGCGGCCATCTTCTTTTTTGATCACAAAAGGCTCGAGAATGGGAAGTGTCCGTTCAATAAACGCTTTGATCTGGGCATTAACCGTAAAATGGTACAAGGGCGTTGCATAGATCACCAGGTCAGCCGCGATAAATTTGGGAAAAAGTTCTGCGCTCATGTCGTCTTTATGGACGCATTGGCCTGGTGTCTTGGACCAGCAGGTAAAGCAACCAATGCAATAGTTGATCTTCTTTTTGCGCAGGTCGATCTTTTCCACCTCTGCTCCGGCAGATTTCATGCCCTCTACCAAATGATCGAGCATCCATTCCGTCTTGCTCTGTCCCCCACCCCGCGGGCTTGAATTGAGCGCAAGAACTTTCATTTCTGAACCCCCTATTTATTTGACATAATTAACAGGATTTTTCACCACAGAGACACAGAGAACACAGAGTGGGTATCTTCAATCGGGAGGTACCGATTAAAGATACCCACTCATCCCTTCGGGAATCATTATCTTTTATTTGTATTGCAACTCTTTATTATACCCACTTAAAAAAATGAAATAAATATGGCGTGTCAGATTGTAAGATAAGCAACAATGGTACTTTTTTTGCCACAAAGTGGCATGAGGTTTTATATCGATCGGTACCTGCCTCGGCGAAGCTTTAGCGAAGACGGGTCTCCCGATCGATATAAAGTTTCTTCTCTGTGCTCTCATTGCCTCTGTGGTGAATAAAGTTTTTTTTATCAGCCAAAAATCAGAAGCCAGCCACACCCTATCTCCTATGAGCTATCAGCTGGCGGCAGCTTGCCGTCTCCTATCAGCTAAATAATTTAAAACTTAAAATTCAAAACTCAAAATTGCTTTTAATCATAGTCGCCAAAACCTCACATCAAACGCTTCAACCGCTTCTGGATCAAACATGGACTTCACATCGATCAAACACCCACCCGGAATCAGTTTTTCCACAATCTTATCCAGTGGCTGCTCGCCATAATACGAATGCGCCACAGCCACCACCAGTGCATCCAGATCTTTCAATTCTTCAAACGATACCAGATCGACCCCATAAAACGCTCTGGCCTCGTCTGGATCGGCAGCAGGGTCGTGCACCAGGACCTCAATGCCGTATGCTGCCAGTTCCGTTACAATATCCGGCACCCGCGAATTTCTCAAGTCTGGGCAATTTTCCTTGAAGGTCAGCCCCAGCACCCCTATCCTGCTTTCCTTGATATGGGATCCGGCCGAAATCATCATTTTGACCGTCTTTTCTGCAATGAACTTGCCCATGTTGTCGTTGATGCGGCGTCCTGCCAGGATGATTTCCGGGTGATACCCCACGAGTTCAGCCTTGTGGGTCAGATAATATGGGTCCACGCCTATACAGTGCCCGCCCACCAGACCCGGGCTGAATCGCAAAAAATTCCACTTGGAGCCGGCTGCCTCCAGTACGTTAACCGTGTCTATATTCAGCTTGTCGAAAATGATGGATAGTTCGTTGATCAGGGCTATGTTGATGTCACGCTGGATATTCTCAATCACCTTGGCAGCCTCGGCTTCTTTTATACTGCCCGTGCGATGAACCCCCGCTGTAACAATGGATTCGTAGAGAGCCGCCACAGCATCCAGGGTCTCGGGATCATCCCCGGAAACCACCTTCGTGATTTTGGTCAAGGTGTGCTCCTTGTCGCCCGGATTAATTCGTTCCGGGGAATATCCCACGTGAAAATCTTTTTTCCAGGAAAAACCCGATTCGTTTTCGAGAATTGGAACACAGACTTCCTCGGTAGCACCCGGATAAACCGTGGATTCAAAAATCACTACTGCACCCTTTTTCATGTGATTTCCCACAATGCTGGAAGCGGACGTCAAGGGGCTGAGGTCGGGCTGCCGTGCTGCATCGATGGGTGTGGGTACGGCCACGATAATGAAATCTGCGCTTTCGATCGCGGTTGGATCCGCAGTCACAGTCAAATGCTGCGCTGATGTGAACCCTTCCTGAGACACCTCACCGGTAACATCCACCTGTTTACGTAGCTGAGATATTTTGGTTTCATTCAGGTCAAACCCGATGGTGGTCAATATTTTACCGAAAGTTACCGCCAGCGGAAGCCCCACATAGCCGAGGCCGATCACAGCGACAGTCGGGTTGCTGGGGCAACCCTCTAATTTTAAATTTTGAATGTTTAATTTTGAATTATCTGGGTTCATGGATTCCAATCCTAAAAGTTTAATTTCTCATGCTGGGAAGCGTTGAATTTTCTGGGTTTATTAAGTTCGTTGAACACATAATCTCTTTTATCATCTTGAAATTAAACAGGCAATAGCTCTAAAAAAGAATATCCTTGCAAGCTGCAAGGATATTCTTTTTTTACTTGACCTTGTTATTTTTTTAAAATGCCCATTGATTAAATTTAATCAATGGGCATTGAATAAAATGAACGAGCGCTTTTTTCCTCATAATTTGCACTGGGAGCGTTCTGATTTTTTCTTTGATCAAGACCCTCATCTAAGACGGTTAAAAGATATAGCCTACGTCCATCGCTCAGAATTGCAAAATAAACTCCCGACGCGACAACCAGGTACGGGAATATCTTAGGGGTCCCGACTGAACCTCTCCCGCTATCCCTATTGCGCCTGGGCTTGTAGTTTACAAGTCAATTCAGGTGAAAGATAGGTTTGTATTTCGCCGCAAGCGATTGTATTTTACGCTTCCGTCAAGAAAGCGTAAAAATAATCCTGTAACATCCTGCCTGCCCGGTAGGTTCGGAAAATCGTACTGGGTTAGCCTGTCAATAAAATTATCTGTGATTGTCTGTGTGTGTCTGTGGCTAAAAAAAATCTATCCTGAACATCCTGTCTACATTAAATCATCCTGTTCCTCAATTACAAATTGACACATATCTATAATTAGCTTACAGTAAGGATATCTTACTGTAAGGAGACAAGAAAATGTTGGCAAAATTAACCTCCAAAAATCAAATTACGATCCCCAAAAAAATCATCGACCAACTACCCGATATTCAACACTTTGATGTCGAACTTGCTGATGGTGTGGTCGTGATGAAACCAATTCTGCTTTATGATACTGATTTAGATCAGATTAGGTCTAAAATTAAAAAACTAAGTCTCGAAAAAAATGCCGTAGCGGAAGCAATTCAGTGGGCACGCAATAAATGATCACTTTAGAGATGAGAAAGGTCGTAATTGATACAAACGTAATCGTCTCGGCATTATTGTTTGGTGGGAAGCCCGGAGAACTGATCCCTTTGTGGGAAAACGGTAGAGTCGAGCCGATTGTTTCCAGAGAAATCATTGACGAATACGTCAGGGTTCTCGCCTATCCAAAGTTCGAATTAACCGAAAAAGAAATTAGATACCTGGTTTATCAGCAACTGCTGCCCTATTTTCATGTCGTTAAAACCTATACCGGTCAGGTCATCGTGCAGAAGGATCCGTCCGACGACAAATTTATCCGATGCGCTTTGGCTGGAAATGCAAAAGTTATTGTGTCAGGTGATATACATTTGCTCTCACTCAAGGTTTATCAAGATATCCATATGCTCACTCCTTCACAATTTATCGATAGCACCTCATCCATAAGCCGCAAAAAATCTGAATGATATATATCCACCTGATTGTTAATGTAATATAATAGGTACAATTCGCCGAAGGCGATAGTTGGTTTCAAACTATCTTCAGGATAGTTTGAAAAATATCATGTCGATCCTGTTAATCCTGTCTAAAATAAATATATTTTAAGCTAAGAGCATGGAACCCCACGGGTAAACCCGTGGTCCCATTAAAATACCCGTCTTCGCCTTCGGCTTCCGTCTTCGCTCTGCGAGCTACGCCGCGACAAGACGCCGCAGTTATCCGCCTTGCCGTAGGGGTGACATCGCG
>QMMS01000343.1 GCA_003647375.1 Deltaproteobacteria bacterium | reverse complement strand
TTCTGCCATTGCCGGTCGATCACTTGAAGAAAAGGACAGTCAATTAACATTGTTGGCCGTAGGTGACGATGATCAAAATATTTACACATTCAGAGGGGCCAATGTTCGCTTTATCAGACGCTTTCAGGAAGATTACCCATCGGAAACGATCTATCTGGTGGAAAATTATCGTTCCAGCGGTCACATCATTGCCGCATCCAACGCATTGATTCGCACCAACCGTGATCGTATGAAAGGCGACCACCCTATTCAAATCAATCATGCGAGAAAAGCAACAGACCCTGGTGGCAGATGGAATCGCCTTGACCCTGTGGGCCAAGGGCGGATACGGATCGTTTCAATTGACAGCCGAATCCTTCAGGCCGAATACATTAAAACCGAAATTGAGCGAATAAAAGAGCTTGACCCAAAAACCCGGTGGCAGGACTTTGCTGTGTTGTCACGTGCAAAATCGACACTATCTACCGTACGAACCGTTTTTGAAAAAGCTGAATATCCTATAAGAACAACATTGGAAAAAGGTCTTTCCCTTCATCGCCTGCGGGAATTTCAATTGATCTTTGACTGGATGGTTTCAAATGAAAAAGAAAATTTACGAACCAGTGATATCCAAAAGCATCTAAGTGTTATCCTTCGAGAACGGAAGATGAATATCTGGTGGAAAATCATTAAGACCTTTTTAGATGATTATCAAGAAAGTACTGACGACAGTATACTGCCATGCAGCTGGGCCATAGACCGACTTTATGAATTTGCAGCAGAACAGCGTAGGGACAAGGTTATTGGCCAGGGTATCTTCATGAGTACCATCCATTCGGCTAAAGGCATGGAATTTCCCCACGTATTCATTACAGATGGTGATTGGCATATTTCAGATAGAAAGGATCAATGGGAAGAAGAGCTCCGGGTATTGTATGTTGGCATGACACGCGCCGAAGAAAACCTTCATCTTCTAAAACTAACACCAAATCCTAATCCATTTCTCAGAGAATTCCGGGGAAATTTCATGATGCCTTTCACATATCGCGGCAAGACTGATTCTGTTGGTATCGATGGCCGACAATATGAAATACTGGGCTTAGAACATATCTACATGGACTATGCTGCTAACTTCTCGGAAAAGCATCAAATTCATGAGCAATTGTCTAAACTGGAAGCCGGGGATAGTGTATTCTTCTGTCCGAAAAACGATAAAATAGAAATTTGTAATGGAAACGGTATTTGTTTGGCAAGACTGTCACAGGAAGGCTCTAAGTATTGGCAGAATCGTTTGAAAAATGTTCTGGATGTGAGAGTTTTGGCTATGTATCAGCGCAACAGGGAGGATGCCGCTGATGGTTTTCAGGAAAGGATTCAAACCGACAGCTGGGAGCTTCCCATTCTTGAGGTGGTTCACACTGCCCAATAAACAATATGGCAAAGTAGAGATAATTAATTGAAATATTTTGAAATGAAGGTTAAAATCACACTTAATACTAAAGATATCGGTTTTCACGCATCCTTAATGCGTAAAGAATCCGAGCTCCATCTTACCAGGTAAGCTTATGATTAGGAGCATATGAACGAAAAGGAAATAAAGCAACTGGTCGAAAACGGGAATCCTGCTCCCACATGGAAAGAACAGACCGGATCGGTATTTCTTTCTTTTCAACCTATCGGAACTCTGGACAGAACACCATCAACCACAGAAGCTACCGCACAAGTTGATAAAAGCAGTGAAATTAAATTGTTAAAAGGTATTTTCAAAGTAATTGACGGCCTGACCGCACAAGTCACCGCAGAAGTTGCCGCACAAGTTCTCATTTTCTGCAAAAAGTCCCGTAAAGCATCCGAAATTCGTGAGTTACTAAAAAAAAGGCATTGGAAAACATTTTAGCGAAACTATCTGAACCCCTTGCTTGAAGCCGGTATCATTGAGCGAACCATTCCCGACAAACCAACCAGCAGTAAACAAAAATATAAGGCCGGACCTAAGGGCCGCAGCATATTAAAGGACATAGGCTTAGGAGATTAACGGGCAATGCTACTGGGGTCGGACCATAAGAACCAGAGGACAGAGAACAGAACCACAGAGCCACAGAGGCCAGAACCACAGAGACCCAGAGGACGGAGTGTCAGAGAACGGAAGCCGGAAACCACGTTTAGAAGCCATTTTTGGCAGCCCAAAGTCAACATTTAAAGAAGCACGTTTCCCTATGAACGTAAAAAGGCACAACTGATGATAGGCGCCATTGCCGGAGACATGATCGGTTCACCCTACGAGGGATTTCCGATCAAACATAAGGATTTCGACCCACGGGTATCGTCATTCACCGACGACACGGTATTGACTGTGGCGGTAGCTGACGCCATCCTTAATGAAGGTGACTTTGCCGAAACCATCAAACACTATGCCCAGTTATACCCGCATGCTGGCTATGGCGGGACTTTTCGCAGATGGATGTGGTCATGGGAAAATCAACCCTACAACAGTTGGGGCAACGGTTCGGGCATGCGGGTGTCGCCAGTGGGATTCGCCTTCGACACCAGCGAGGATGTTTTGTCCCAGGCAAAACGATCCGCCGAAGTCACCCACAATCATCCTGAAGGCATCAAGGGCGCCCAGGCCACTGCTTTGGCCATATTCCTCGCCAGGAACGGCAAAACAAAAGAGAACATTCGCGAGGAAATCACCGACCGGTTCGGCTATGACCTTGACAGGAGTCTGGATGTCATACGGCCTGCTTACCGGTTCGACGTTTCCTGCCAGGGTTCGGTGCCCGAGTCGATAATCGCTTTTTTGGAATCTTCTGATTATATGGATACTGTCAAGAATGCCATTTCACTAGGTGGTGATGCCCACACCATGGCCTGCATAGCTGGCGGTATTGCCCAGGCCTATTACAAAAAGATCCCGGCTGATATTGTGAAATGCGTCAAGGAAAAATTGACAAAGGATTT
Organism: Deltaproteobacteria bacterium; assembly: GCA_003647375.1. The sequence continues at coordinate 2,095 of QMMS01000343.1, read as the reverse complement.
ACTAACAGTTCTTGATCAATTCAATGCAAAATACAATTGTGATTATTAACCCATTTTAGAAGCAAAACACGGCAGACGGCATAACTGAAGAAATATTTTATAAAAATGTTTCTAAGCTGAGGACTTTAGGGACATCCGTGAAATATTGACAACAGCAGACAATTATTATAGCCTATATTAAAATGAGAATCGATGGGAACCGAAAGCCTGGAAAATGGATCATGACCGGATCCCAACAATTCCATTTAATGAAGAATGTCAGCGAAACACTGGCCGGCAGAATTGCGATCCTGGAGCTGCCGCCTTTTAACATAGCCGAGGTCGAAAGCGACCATTCGACTTATCTATCTTCAGTACTCTGGAATGGACTTTTCCCGGAACCTTTTCTCTATCCAGCCAAACGAGACCTTTGGATCAAGTCGTATCTACAGACCTACCTTGAAAGAGATGTCAGGCAGCTCGAAAACATTCGTGACTTAAGGGCTTTTGAAATTTTCGTACAAATGAGCGCCGCCCATCATGCCCAGGAGTTTCATCCTGCCACCCTGGCCAGAGACTGTGGCGTTACTCAGCCAACCATCAAGTCATGGGTAAACGTTTTAGAAACTAGCTACCTGGCAATTGTGCTGTCGCCGTTTTTTAATAATTTTGGGAAACGTTTGATCAAGGCGCCCAAGTTCTATTTCATCGATCCCGGCCTGGTTTCATATCTAACACGGCAGCCCTCGGCAGAAGCTGCATTAGCTGGAAACATGGGTGGCGCTCTTTTCGAAGGGTTGGTGGTCGGAGAAGCATGGAAAAGCTTTACCAACCAGGGACTAAAGCCCCCAATTTATTATCGGCGGGCAAAAAGTGGAGGAGCAATCGATCTGGTTGTCCAGGCCAAAGGAAAGCTCATACCCGTTGATATCAAACTAACGGCAACACCTTCGGCAGTACATGCTCGAAGCCTGAATCAATTTAAAAAACTTGCCGGCAGCGAAGCTTCAAAAACAGGGATCCTCGCTTGCCGTGTGGAGAAGAAAACCGAATTGCCCGGCAACAATATTGCCATACCCTGGCGAGAATTGCCGGATTTAATCCAATAGCCGGCACCTATCCTTCTTTGTATTGCTTGCAACACTTAATGTGAGCATTTCGATTTAGAAAACCATAAGACAGCATATTGCTTAGGACATAGCCATGGCCCTCATGATTCCACAGGATGTAGAAGAATTCACAACTGATGGTGAAAAACAGTTTTATACATTCCTCGCGTCTGTTGCCAAACCTGATGCCGGCTATGTTGCCTGGTACTCACCTGACATTGACGACCGTGAGCCGGACTTCATCCTATACAGCGCAAAAACAGGCCTGGTCATTTTCGAGGTTAAAGACTGGACACTTCATCAGATCGAAAAAGCAGATCCCAATATATTTTCCGTAAGAAAAGGCGCCAAACTCGATCCCTGTAAAAACCCGCTGAAACAGGCCAGGGAATACCGCTATCAGGTAATGGACAGAATCAAGGAGGACGGTCTCCTTGTGTCCAAATATCCCGCCCATCACGGCAACCCCATCATTCCTATTGAACGTGGTGTAGTATTCCCCAACATCAGTAAATACGAATACATAGAAAAGGAACTGGATCGTGTCATCGGCACTGATAAAATTTTTTTCTGGGACGATCTGCACCCGGCATCAGACATCTGCAGCGACCCGACTGGCAAATGCTTCACCGAAGTGCTGGGAAAAATGTTTGCCCCAAAGTTTGAATTCTCCCTGACCGGCAAAGAACTGGATCACCTCAAGCAGCTCCTTTTCCCAACGGTTAAGCTGGAGCTGCCTGTACGAAAATCCGAGACTTCATATGCTGTACGCAGCTGCCGACTCAAAAGTCTGGACCACCTTCAGGAAGCCCTGGCCAGGAAATTTGATGGCGGACACAGAATTATTGTCGGCCTATCCGGTTGCGGCAAAACCCTTATCCTGATTCACAAGGCGGCCTTCCTGAAACAATACAACCGCCAAATCAACACCATTTTGTTTGTCTGCTACAACATAACCCTGGTCAATTACATCAAACGCCTCCTGGCCAATAAAAAAGTTCCCATGG
>QMMS01000342.1 GCA_003647375.1 Deltaproteobacteria bacterium | reverse complement strand
TGTGTTGCTGAGGGTTCGAACCAGTCTTCGCTCTTCGAGCTACGCCCCGACAAGGTAAAAAACTACGACTTCACCCTCAGACGCCTTGGCTCTGAAGCTCTCCGGCTTTTGCAACGACAGGGTTAACTTAGCTATAATATTGGTTTTGTCAAGAAATATAGATATATGCAGGTTATCCGGGTTGATGCACGGCTTGACAATCAAGGGCCGGGGCCTTAATTTGAACGATCTTAAATGGATATGGAGCGTATTGTCGAAATTGAGGATATATTGAGGACGGACGGCATAAATAAATGACACAGATGATAGCGGTGGTCGGCAAGTCGAAATCAGGAAAAACAAGACTCATCGAAAAGCTGATCCCTGAGTTGAAAAAAAGAGGGTACCGGATCGGTTCGGTGAAACATGCCCATCATGGATTCGAGATTGATAAAAAGGGCAAGGACAGCTACCGGCACAGAGCAGCCGGGGCAGATGTCGTGGTCGTTGCCTCGCCTGATGAAATTGCCATGGTCAAGAAAATCAATACTGATTCCCTTGACAACCTGGGGATTTTTTTTGCCGACATGGATCTGGTCCTGGTTGAAGGCTATAAAAGGACACAGCATCCTAAAATTGAAGTTTTCGACCAAAGGAGCCATAAGGCCCCCTTGGGGTTGAATAAAGAGGAACTGGTTGCTATTGTTACCGACGATGCCGTGGATGTTGACGCGCCTCTTTACAGAAGAGATCAGATTGTCGAACTGGGCGACCTGATCGAGAGGAGATATTTAAAATCATGAAAGAAATTCTAATTGTTTTGGCGGTGATGGGGGTGTGGGTTCTTTTGCAGGCATATATCCTGCCCAAGATGGGGATATCCACCTGAATGAGCAGTGCCTGTCAGGTGACAGACAAACCCGCAGTTGCAGAGCCGTTGAGTGATGACGCTAAGGACAATCCCTCAAATTAGAAACAGCCCCAAGGTTGTTTCCCGAAAATAAGTAATAAAAATACAACGCCATGTACTTCCTATTTTCCGGAGGCGCATGGCGTTTATCTGGACTTTCGTTCTCACGTGAGTGAAAAGAGTTTTTGAACATATTTTTGGTGAAAGTGCGGTTCCGAAATACCCTGCAGTTTATTGCCGGGATATGATTTTAACCCGCCAAACGAACGGCGGATAAGCATTTCGCATAATAGCGACGCAGTCGCGTTTCATAAAATCGTGGAACACGATTTTATTGCCATGTTGTTTATGCAACCTTGGGGGTAATGCTGCTGTCAAATAGTTTCCTGTCCTCGAATTCACTCTGCTTGGCATCATTCCACTGGCCCACGGGCCTCAGATATCCCACCACCCGGGAATAGACTTCACAATCCTGATACTTTCTCAACACCGGGTCCTCCAGAAAGCAGGCATCGCATTTGATTATAAACTTGTTTGTTTCCGGCTCGTAAACACTCCCGCCGTCAATGCGGATGCCGTCGGCCTGGGGGGTTGCCGACACACTCATCGGTTTCTTGCAGTCGTGACACTCGCCGTTCCAGGCCAGCGCTTCTTTTTCAGGGTTTTCATCAAAGAGTTCGTGCAATCTTTCAACGGTCATGTGGGACATGGCAGAAACCTCCTAAATAACTTTGATATGATATACTGCTCACGATGGAGCCGGTAACAATCATAGGTATGATTATTTGAACACAAAACACATTATAGTAAATATATATAGTGTGTCAAGGGTGATAGTATACCATATATGGGGTAAATAATTACAAAGCCACGATTATGGAATGAAAGCAACTTGGAGAGGATTTTAAATTTATTATTTCACCGCAGAGGCGCGGAGAACGCAGAAGGGTTTTATTTTGCCATGAAATGGCACGATGTTTTAAAAGAATCAGTATCTCCCGATTCTTTTAAAGAAATTAATCTCAGCGTCCTCTGCGTCTCGAGCGTAGCGGGCGGTGAGATATATCAGGTCCTTTCAGGGCCAATATCATGCCACCCTTTTTAGGGGTGGTAGTTGACTATTAAAAGACGATGACAACCCTGCAGTCAGCCAGAATATTGTCAGGGATTTCGGCAATTGCCTTCAAGATGGTGTAGGATTGCGGCTCCACCAAAAGGCTGCGGTCGCCCTCAAAGGTGCCCTTGGCGGAAATGACATAGGGGAGCGACCCGGCGCGCTGGCTCTGCTGAGCCTGGGCCTTGCTGTTGTAATAGCGCACGTACCCGCCGGTTATTGCTTTTTGCAGATCCAGGTACTCGCCGGGGTACACCTGTTCCCCTTGGCAAAAAATTTTGGGTTTCAGACAAGGCTTGAAGCCAATCTGACGGGCATCGATCACGAGTCCGGTGTAGGGCGGCGTTGCAGGCGGCTTGCCTGTTGCCGGTCCGCGGGGGCGCATTTCCTGGTGGGTTTCCAGGGTATTGAGCCGCCGGGTGAGATCGGTCAGGAGGGCCGAAATGGCTGCCATCCTTTTTTCCTGGTCGATCATTTGATTTCTAAGGGCTGATAGCTCAGATTCCGAAGCATAGGCGGCATTGATGAAAAACGGTTTGTCTACAGCATACGTCTGCCAGGCTACTGCAAGTTCCTGGAAAAGATAAAGCAGCCTCTCTTTTTCAGCGGAAATTTTTTTCAAACCTGAAATCTGCTTTTCCAGGGTCCGGATGCGCCACTCGAGGTCATCCAGGCGGTTTTCCAGGTTAGCGCCGGTTGCGGTTGCTTTTGAGGGTTGCCGCGGCTCTTCGAGGCGTGTGATCAGAATGTCAGCCAGTTTTCCCCAAAGCGGCATGCTCACGCCCACTTCCACCGTGTCTTTGGCCAGCTTTTTTGAGTAATCTACGTTGGAGAATCGAACCAGGCCCTGGATGGTGGAGACAACTCTTTCATCGGTCACGATTTTATTTTCAACAATGGTTGTGGAATCGATGTGGACGCCTTTGATGACTTCCAGAATATTTCGCTGTGCCACGATCACCGCCGCTCGATATGCGAGGGCTTCGGCCTGGTCACTGTTGCGTTTGTTCTTGGGCGCCACCCCCAGTCCTTTGGCATAGACCGGTTGATTGAGCCAATCAATGTATCCGTAATCACCGATTTTTTCATTGGATTTACCGGCCGCGCTGCAGGGGAGGGAGAGTGCCAGGATTGACACTGCGATCAGGACAAGCAGGTGGCGGACGCGCAATCGGGTTTGCATGTGCTATTCTCCGCAGCGCTTTGGTGGTGATTGAAGCCAGGGTTCCCACAGGATCTGACCTAGAAATTTGTCTGCCCCAGGGCTTTCGACTCCCCAGTAGTTGTTGGTGAGGTCGAGTTCGATGGGTGCGTAGCTCTGAACCTCAAACGGGTTGTTGTTCACAAAACTGGTGTTGCGAATCACAGGTGCGATGCCCTCGCCTTCCACAACCATACCTCCCTGTCCCTGGTTAGCGGACAGTACCGAGCATGTGATGCTGGGCCTGGCATTGTCCTGCAAATGGAGACCAGCCTGAGAAGCGCCTGTTATGGTGGTGTGGGTGATGAGCGGCTGACTGTTGATGATGGTAAGGCCTGTTTCTGCATTTTCGATCAGGGCATATTCGAAGACCGCGTGCCCGGAATTCTTTAACAGCACACCGCCCCATGAGCCAGGGGTATTGTTCGCGGAAACCGGACTGAAACGCACCAATTGATTCTTCCTGCCATAGACGGCAATGTTTCCACCGGATATCGCGAGCATGGTGCCGGGCAAAAAAAGGATTTCCACCCCCGGCGCGATATGAAGCGTTGCGCCCGGTTTTACCACAAGATCGGATTGGACGGTATAGGGGCTTCGGTCTTTTGTCAGCAGGGCGCTGGCAACAACGGCGCCACCGAGGGAAGGACCTGGCCGGGGCAGATCATTGAGGTTGGGTTCAGGAAGGGAGACAATTTTTGTAAAACGACTGTAGCCGCCCCGGTTGCCGGCCGTGTCAAAAGCCCTGACCTTGACAAAGGCGGGCTCGAAGTTTTCAAGCTGGTCGATCACAGCTGCATTTTTTTCCAACGCGACGGCCAGCGCGTATCCGCTCAACGGTGACGGGCCCATCCATACCTCATACCCGGCCAGGTCTTCCTCAATGTTTTGATCCCAGGTCAGATCGACCCTCTGGTCAAGGGAAAGAGAGGTCAGCCCGGTTACTGTATTCGGTGGCCGGGCATCGATGTCGATGATGTGAACGGGATCCATGGCGGTCACCTGAGAACCGGAAGAGTTGACCAGGTAGGCTTTAGACATCAGGCCGTACATCTGTTCGCCGGGCGCGACCGTATAGACCCCCTCGTAAATCTCCCGTGAGGCCATTTCCCTTTCAATGGCCCGCATCAGGTCCTGTGTCAATTCATGACCGCTTTTTCGGTACTGTTCCTGAATCGAATGCATCACCTCGGCCCTGACGGCTGTTTTCATGTCAGACGAGAGCGGCCTGAGCGGGATGGCGCTCTTGAATTCGCCGAGATCCACATAGGCTTTGCAGTCCCTATCGCCGATCAGCCGCAAGGAGACCGGTTGGCCTGCTGTAAACGGTTTTCCGGAATTGATACAGGCAAAAAGATCGATTTTGGGAAGGGACGCCTGCATGGCCAGGGCCGATTCAGGCAGTTCGATGGTTGAGGCGATTTCCCTGAACACATCGTCGGTCTGGCTCAACATTTCCGTGCCCCTCAGATTCCAGACAGCCGCAACAGCCGCCATGAGCAGACCGACCGGGTTGCTGGAGATGCCTCCGGCATGAGCACGGTTCACATGCCTGGCCCGCCACAGGAGGTTGCCTGTGTTAAGATCCCACATGTTAACCTTGCAGCCGACCGCTATCTGTGAATATACTCCGATGAAGATCTGATCGAAATGCGTGACCTCACCAGTTACAACCGCATCCACACCCAGAATGCTCTTCAGTTTTTGAGGGTTTTGCGCTATCATGCGGTTGATTGCTTCGGTATCTTCCAGTCCGGCATTCTTGAGACGCGTGTCTGTGTCGAATATTTCGAGGTCTCTGAAGGGCAGGGAGCTGATGTGAATGTACATCC
>QMMS01000341.1 GCA_003647375.1 Deltaproteobacteria bacterium | reverse complement strand
CTGCAGCACCGGCTGGCAGAGTGGTTGATGGAAATCGAATGCCTCAAACAGTTGACCTACCACATCGTTCGCATGAAGTAAGCCGGCCTGGATGCCACCCGGGAGATTACCATGGGCAAGCTGAAAACCGCTCATCTGGTTCAGGATGTGACTGCCGGGTGCATGCAGATGCACGGAGGCATGGGTTTTATGAACGAGATGCTCATCACCCGCTACTTTAGAGATGCCCGCGTTATTTCCGTGGGCGGCGGGGCGGACGAAGTGATGTGCGAGGTGGTTGCCAAGATGGAAGGATATTAATACCTGGATTGACTTCCTGTATAAAGCCCGGTATAAATGGGCATTGATTTGCGGCTGAAGCCGTCTGGTTTTGAACAAGGTATTTATTCTTAAAATTTAAACGCTCACTTTAGGGATAAACAAGGCTACGAAAGCCCATGCACCCCATGGGGGATGCACTTTCGCAGCCTTTTTTTATGCAATGTTGGAAAAGAAAAGGAGCAAGGCTCTATGCGCACAAAAATTTCTGTTATGTTTGTTTTGGTTTTAGCTGTTATGGTGATAGTCGTTCATCCGGTGCCGGCACACTTTGGCGCCGTCATACCTTCAGATGATATCGTGACGATGGAGGATTCCAAAACCATTAACCTTCAGGTCAAGTTCATTCATCCCCTGGAAATGCATTACATGCAGATGGTCAAACCCAAACAATTCGGTGTGGTCCATGGCAGTAAAAAGATCGATTTGCTTGACAACCTTCAAGAGGCCCGGGGGAAAGGCCCTGGTCAGAATCAAGAATTTACCTTTTGGGCCATTGATTATAAAATTCGCAGGCCGGGTGACTACACCTTTTATACCGAGCCGACCCCTTACTGGGAGCCGGCCGAGGATGTGTTCATCGTGCATTACACCAAGGTTTGTGTAAATGCGCTGGGGCTTGAAAAAGGGTGGGATGAGCCAATCGGCCTGGAGACGGAAATCATTCCCATGACCCGGCCGTATGGCTTATGGACCGGGAACTTGTTTACAGGCCAGGTGTTGCTCAAAGGCAAGCCAATTCCTTTTGCAGAGGTGGAGGTCGAATATCTAAACGAGTCTCCTGGAAATAAAAAAGTTGTCGTGCCCCCGGCCGACCCTTACGTGACCCAGGTGGTCAAGGCGGATGTTAACGGTGTTTTCAGTTATGCCATGCCCAAGGCCGGTTGGTGGGGTTTCTCGGCACTCAGCGAAGCCGAATGGACGCTCAAACACGCTGGTCAGGAAAAGGGCGTGGAGATTGGCGCCGTGTTTTGGGTGTTGACCCGTGATATAAACCCAAAGTGAGCGTTTTAAATTTTAAAAATAGTAAGAATAAACATATTTTCAATTGATTAAATTCCTTTGAATTCTTAAAATTTGAAACCCTCCGGGATTGACGATCTTACCGCATCTACGGCGTCAGATGCCATACCGCATAGACCACTATAGCGAAACAGCATCTTCCTTGTACCTGCGGCAACCTCGACAATCGCTCAATTTAGGTTGAAGTAATGGTGAACTTAATGAAAATTATGAATTATATGCTTGTCGCGGTATTTATATTGCTCCTCGGCAGCGGTAGCGCCCTGGCCCACAAGGTGAACCTGTTCGCTTATGCCGATGGAGGGAAAATATACACAGAAAGCTATTTCCCGGATGGCAAGCCGGTGACAGGCGGAAAAGTGCTGGTTTACGATAGCCGGGAAACACTGCTTTTGGAAGGGACTACCGACAAAGAGGGCCTTTTCAGTTTCGATATACCGAAGGTGGACGATTTGAACATCGTGATTGATGCGTCCATGGGGCATAGAAACAGCTTTAAACTAGAAAAAGCCGAAGTGGAGGCGGGAAAATGACATCTATTAAGAAAAGCGTGGTTATAGGTATTTTGTGTCTTTTTCTAGCGGTCTTGCCGGACGCTCTTTGCGCGCAGGACCTTCAGGAAAATAATGCTCAGGATGCCATTGCGTTGATAAGGGAGCAAAACAGCAAGCTGGCCGGCGAACTCAGGCGCATTCACCGGGAAATCGCAGCTTTGCGGGCAGATTTCGATAAACCGGATGTCAAAGATGTTTTTGGCGGCATTGGCTATATTTTCGGGTTGTGCGGAGTGGCTGCGTTTGTTGCTGCCCGCCGCAAGGATCAGCATGGGTTGAAGCGGCCCTGAACAGGCAGGGGTTGCTTCAATTGTTATCAAAAGGTAAATCCAATCTCCAGCATTCTTCGGTGAGCGTTCTTCCCCATACCGGACTGACCTTGGTTTCGATCATGCGGAAACCGGCCGTGTCGTAAAGGTGCCGGGCAGCATGCAGGAAATCAATAGTCCACAAAATGATGGCACCATATCCCATTTCCCTTGAAAATCGAACAGCTTCTGCCACCAGTTGCCTGCCGATGCCGTTTTTTCGTGCTCCGGGTTCCACGATCAACCATCTCAGTTGGGCGGTTTCATCGTCATGCCGGACAATGGCTATGGAGCCGGCAAACCTGCCTTGAATCTCGGCGATCCACAAATGTTCCCTGGGTGTGATTTCCTCTATAAACCTTGCCATGCCCAGAGCTACATATGCGTCAAACTCATGGTTGAATCCATGCTCACGTGAATAAAGTACGCCGTGGTGGTGGATGACGGTTCCGATGTCCCCGGGACGGTGCGCTCTCAGGGTTATCAGGTTCGATCTTTCAGGCCGTGGTTCAAGAATATTCTCGATCGTATCCATGGCAAGTTCCAGTTCCTTCATCTCCTCCGGGCTTAAACCCTCGACCATTTTTGCTATGTGGGTATTGTTTACCCTCCGGGAAAGCCGGAGAACTTCAAATCCTGTGTTGCTGAGGGTTCGAACCAGTCTTCGCTCTTCGAGCTACGCCCCGACAAGGTAAAAAACTACGACTTCACCCTCAGACGCCTTGGATCTGAAGCTCTCCGGCTTTTGCAACAATAGGGTTAACTGTGGTGAAATCTATAAAAAATAAATTGAAATTGTCAATAAAATAGTTGAAGATGGCAACTAAAATGAAGGCAGGGCAATTAATACCCTGACTTCATTACTCCTCACATATTGATATCCATAACCATTGTGTATATAATATGTTTGCGAATCCATTAAGGTGCTATAATGGAGCATAAAAATGAGGATCCACATTAGGCATATTGTTCCCAAAATGATAGTGTTGACAGCGATGATTGTCTTCTTGCTTACGTCGTCAGCCGTTGCCGGCGGTGCACCCGAAGCCTCGGAGATAATCCTCATTGATTGGAAATGGCAGCAAACCCTTTACAACAATGATACCGAGGTGGTTCCCGACGACCCCGGCCGCTATACCGTCACCTTCGACCCTGGCCGTAAGATCCATCTGCGGGCCGACTGCAATCGGGGAGGCGGGCACTATTCAGTAGATGGAAAAAGCATTGTCATCGAGGTGACCCACACTACCCGTGCTATGTGCCCGCCGGATTCACTGGAACAGACATTTATCAAAAACCTGAATGCGGCCCGCGTTTTTTTTCTGCAAAAGGGCAATCTGTACCTTGACTTAAAATATGATACCGGCACCATGAAGTTCGGACATTGACGATCGGGTGATTTTTTCCATCTCCTGGCCCCTTGAACCCCATTCTTGGGACCTTCCAAATCTAAACCACCATAACTAACCGAGAATACAACATATTCCAATAATCACCTGATTTTATCCTTTTTCTAAAGCCTGCGCACGAAAAGCCAGAAACTGTTTATTGTCGGAGATGAAGATGACCTTAAAACTATGCATGATCCTCTTATATTCGGAAGGGTATGAGGCAGAAAGGAATCTTCAGCATTATCGGACGATTCAGGCACTACCGATCAATATATTAACCTGGCATCTAAATAGCCGAACCCGTCATGCCGGACTTGTTCCGGCATCCAGGGGTCTATCTGGATAGCGCTGACGCTTCACTGCGTGTCCCGCCTTCGCGGGAATGACGGAATTGAGGTATTTAACCACCGGAGTAATAATGTTTGCGCAAGGAAACTGATTATAGATGAAAGCCGTTATTGAAGCTAAAAGACTGACCCGTAAGTTTGGTAACTTTGTTGCAGTGGACCAAGTGGAGTTCAGGGTATACCAAGGCGAGGTTTTTGGGTTTTTGGGTCCCAACGGAGCTGGCAAGACAACGACAGTGCGCATGCTTACAGGCGTGATCAACCCCACGGAGGGTACGGCTACAATACAAGGTCACGATATCTGTAAAGAGCCATTGATTTCGAGAACGCATATCGCCGTCGTCCCCGAAGAGGCGAATGTTTACCTCGATCTTTCTGTCTGGCAGAATCTTATGCTGATGGCGGATTTGCACGGTGTTGCGCGACATCGATGTTTCCAGGAAGCAGAGCGGTTGCTTGAATTACTCGGACTATTGGAGAGGAAAAGACAGAAAGCCCGCATGCTCTCCAAAGGACTTCGGCAAAGGCTTATGCTGTGTGCTGCGTTGGTAACAGGTCCTGAAGTATTATTTCTCGACGAACCCACCAGTGGACTGGACGTCCAGAGTACAAGGCTGATACGCCAGACAGTGAGCGATCTGAACCGGAACGGCCTCACTGTGTTCTTGACCACCCACAACATGAGCGAGGCTAGCGAGATGTGCTCACATGTAGCGATAATCGACAATGGACGCATTGTGGCCACAGACCCTCTGGAAAAGCTGCGTTCCACTATAAGTTCCCGTCAATACGTCGAGGTGTGTTTTGCCGGTGCTATGCCGAGGCATAATGAGTTAGCGTCGATAGCAGGTGTGTCACAGGTTGCCGTGGACAACCGCACTTTTCGGTTGTACACCAAGTTTCCCGGTCAAGTGGTGACCAAGGTCGTCCGATTGGCAGACAGGGGGGGATTGGAGATAACGGATCTTAGCAACCACAAACCCAGTCTGGAGGACGTGTTCCTGCACTTCACGAGCGAGTGTAATGAAAGGAGCTTGGCGTGACGGTTCAAAGAATGAAGGTTCAGACTTGGCGCTGGCAGTTGCATGGTTCGTTGG
>QMMS01000340.1 GCA_003647375.1 Deltaproteobacteria bacterium | reverse complement strand
CTGGAAGGGTATAGCTCTGCCATCACCTTGGCCAAACTGTTCGTTGATTTAGGTGTTGATGCAAGCGGTCTCAACTATCCCAGTGACCGCCCCAAACAGTGGCGAAGAAAAAAGATATTCTAAATGAGGAATGAATAAAATGATGCGTCGAATCGGTTTTATCGGTCTCGGGCAGATAGGCAAATGGATGGCCTTGAATTTTCTCAAGGCCGGTTACCAGATATGTGTAAATGATATCGATTCCCGGGCAGTGGAATTTCTGGTCGAAAACGGTGCCGATGCCGGCCGAACACCGGCCGATATCGCCGCCCAAGCCGAGGTGGTGTTTTTAAGTTTGCCAAGTACCGATATTGTCGAACAGGTCATTTTTGGTGAAACAGGTCTTGCTCAGGCTGCCGAAAAAGCGATGTTGATTGTGGACCTGAGCACCATCAGCTATTTACGCAGTGTCGAGATGGCCCGCAAATTGAGTCGTATAAACATCTTTTTTTGCGATGCACCTGTATCAGGAATGGAATCTCGAGCCAAAGAGGCCTCACTCACCGTCATGGTAGGTAGCACAAAAATGATTTTTAACCGCATCTGTCCCTTGTTGGAAATCATCGGCGATACGGTTCTCCACATGGGCCCGGTGGGATCAGGTCAACTGACCAAACTTGTCAACCAGCTTTTATTTAACATAAATGCGGCTGGTTTGGCCGAAGTACTCCCCATGGCCGCCAAGCTGGGGTTGGATCCGGTAAAGGTCTGCCGGATCATTACCACAGGAACCGGCCGAAGTTTTGCGGCTGAATTTTTCACACCCTTAACCCTGGAAAACAGTTTTGACCAGGGCTATCCTCTCGAAAGCGCCTATAAGGATATGGCCAGTGCTGCTGAAATCGGCGCCCAACATAAAATACCCCTGCCCTTGACGCAGGCCGCCACAAATATTTTCCAGATGGCCCTGGCCCAAGGATTGGGAACCGAGAGTAAAGGGGCTTTAATCAAAGTATTTGAAAAAATATTAGACGTTGAATTCCGCAAGAAAGGAGCAGAAAAATGACATCCCATCGTGGCCGACCCGAAGATATCACCGAGGCATACTACCGGGGTCTCATGCATGCCGTTGGCTATCGGCAAAAAGACCTGGACAAGCCTCAAATTGCAGTGGTCAACTCCTGGACAGATGTCAATCCCGGCCATCTGCCGTTGAAGGATCTTGCACAAAGGGTCAAAGAAGGCATCTGGTCGGCCGGCGGGGCACCGGGTGAATTCAATGTGCCGGCACCTTGCGATGGAATGGCTCAGGGCCCCGGCCAGCACTACATTCTACCACAACGCGATCTTATCGCGGCTTCCATAGAAGCCATGGTCAGGGCGCATGGCTTCGATGGACTCGTCATGCTCGGCTCATGTGACAAAATTATTCCCGGCATGCTCATGGCGGCAATCCGACTCAATCTTCCCACAATCTTTCTCACCGCCGGAGCCATGTTACCCTGCCGCTTAGACGGCCGCACGGTGGTCACGTCGGATCTCAAAGAAGCCATCGGTAAAGCAGGCCGACAGGATATCGATATGCCGACCTTCCTAAACTGGCAGGAACGGTATTGCGCTTCATCCGGCACGTGCTCAATGATGGGTACCGCCAACACCATGGGATGCTTCCTGGAAGCCAGTGGTCTGGCGCCGTTTGGTTCTTCTACCATGCTGACGTTTGATGCGGCCAAGCAGCGTCAAAGCCGTGATGTGGGAGAGCAAATTGTTACCCTTGTGCGTGAAGGCTTTTGTTTCGACCGGATCTTCAACCAAAAAAGCCTTGAAAATGGAATCAAACTTATTTCCGCCGTTGGGGGCTCCACAAATGCTGTCCTTCACTTGCTGGCCGGTTCCCACTTGATGAATTTGGATATGGATTTACAAGTATTTGATAAGATCCAGTCATCAGTACCCGTGCTGGCCAGATTCAAACCGTCTTCAATCCACAATATCAATGACTTTCACCAAGCCGGCGGCGTGCCGGGACTGCAGAAAGTCATTGCGGATTATCTTGATCTGGACACCCCCTTGTGTATGGGCGGCACTCTCGGCGATGTATTAGATGGGACACTGCCGCCTGATGAGACAATCATTCAACCCCTTTCTAATCCGATTTCCCCTAATGGATGTTTCAGTGTCCTTTACGGCAACCTTGCGCCCAAAGGTGCCCTGGTGAAAAAGACCGGCGTAGAACCCGGCATGCTGTATCACAAGGGACCGGCCGTTGTATTTGATTCGGAAGAAGATGTGCGAGAATTTCTTTTGGCCAAACAGGTCCAACCGGGTTCGGTTCTGGTCGTCCGTTATGAAGGCCCCAAAGGGGGTCCCGGGATGCGGGAGCTATCCATTCCGGCCGCCATGCTGGTGGGCATGGGACTGCATACATCTGTTGCCATGGTAACTGATGGGCGTTTTTCCGGCGCAACCCGCGGTCCCTGCGTGGGCCATGTGGCGCCCGAAGCCTGGGAAAAGGGTCCCCTGGCCTATGTCAAGAATGGGGATGTGATCGAAATCGATATCCACAACAACCGGCTTCAGGTCCTTTTATCAGATCAGGAACTGGCCCAAAGACAGCAGCAGCTCTTGAACCTTCCCGATCACCCGGCACCCGGAATGCTGACCGCCTATCGCAAAATGGTGACCGGTGCGGAAGAAGGGGCCCTTTGGCTCTAGACAATCAACTTGACGATTAATATGGATAACAAAACCAGAAAAAACCGTTTTATCCAGACATTTCCGATTCTGTCAGAATAGTAGGCGCCGATGGAAGAACCCATAAAGCAGCCGCAAAACATGGGAAATGCCAAATCATACGCTATGGCGCCATTGTAGCCAAAAACCACGGCAGCCATTGCATTCATGGAGAAAGCGGCAATTTTTACGGTACCCGCACTCTTTAAAAACGTCTGGCCAAACCAGAGGATCAGGATATACATCAACAGCGTTGCTCCCATGGCCCCATAAATACCCACGTACACACCCACCCCGAAGGCCAGGAAAATACCACCGATATACTTGGCTTTACCTGCTGACTGCTGACCCGGCTCTACACCAAGCTTCGGGTTCCACAAAAGAAACGCCAGACAGAAAAGCGATACACCGATAATAATCCACTTCAGAGCCACTTCACTGATTTCCATACACAGACTGGCGCCTATAAACGAACCGATGATGACGGGAACGGCCATGGTGAAGCCGATTCTATAGTCGATCAATTTTTTTCGGTGGAATTGATACCAGCCGGCCAAACAAACGCCCATGATGCCAAAACGATCCGTACCAATGGCGGTATGCGGCGGCAAACCCAACAGAAGCAAGGTCGGTATGGTCACCAGACTGCTGCCCCCTATCAAGGTTCCGAAAAGGCTGGCTATAAAGCCGGCTATAAAAATGATCAGCATGTGTGACATGTTTAAGGGGTCCTTAGAAGCCATCTCAAAAATAGGATTTTGGTTCAAAGTCAAGGCGGACTCAAGTCTCAACCCGCAGGAATACTAATGTATTTTGAGGACTTGAAACGAGAGCCCAACGCAGGATTTGGGCCAAAAGACATTTTTAGATAGCTTCTACGTAAAAAGACCTGTAAACTAGGTCAAGTCTTCAGGTCTATGTTTTGTATTGGTTGATGGTTTTAAGATATTGGGTGTTCTTTCAACAACCAGTTTCGTAAAATAGACAGCCCACTGTTAATAATTCTTGTTCGCCCTTCCCCGGAAATACCACCCAGTTGAATATGCTCAATTTGGCTAAGGTCTTGACAACTCAAACCAAAATAGGTGTTACCGGCAACACTGCCATAAGGACCCATGTTCGGGTCCTCATCTCCTACAATCGCCATACCGATGCCTGCTCCGGCAATCTCTCGAATTTTATCGGCCAGTATTTCAGCAGTCTCGGCGGAAACAGAATGCGAGTGATGAGACGTTTTCAATAAATAATCAGCAGCTTTGGACAAAGAAGCAATCAGCGTCCCACCCAACACCTCAAAGCCGCGGGGAGCCGCTGTCAATCGACAAGCCAGGGTCCCCCCTGTATTGGTTTCCAATATCACCAGATTTAACCCACGTTCAAGAAGCATGTTAACAACCACACTCTCAATGGTTACGTCATCCAGACCATAAATCATATCACCAAGACGATCCCGCAACTGTGTTTCCATGTCATCCAGTAACTGCTGGGCTGTGATCGAATCTTTGGCCTTGGCAGTGACGCGAATATCAACCGCTCCGGGATAAGCAGACAAGCCCACGGTGGGGTTGTCTGACTCTTCCAAATCAGCAACCAATCGATCGATATTGCTTTCACCGGTGCCGGCTGTACGCAGCACACGCATGTTGATAACGGTCTCCAAACCAAATTCCCGTTGAATAAACGGTAGCACCGAATGTTCCATCAAATAGTAAAGTTCCCGGGGCACACCGGGAAGCGATATCACATAGCGATGGCCCTGTTCCACGATAAAGCCAGGGGCGGTGCCCACGGGGTTTCGAATGGCAGTAGCGTCCTGGGGAATAAACGCCTGACGCGGGTTGTTTTCCCCAAGCACCAGCCCCCTCTTTTCAAAAAAGGCTTTAATGTCATCAAGAAGGCTCTGGTCAAACACCAGATTACGACCCGTGGCAGCAGCCACCGCCTGGCGGGTTTTGTCATCCACGGTCGGTCCGATACCACCCGAGGTAATGACGATATCGCAGTCATCCAATGCGCGTCTGATCGCATTGGCAATCCGATCTTGATTGTCACCAATGGTCGTGGATCGAAAAACGTTAACCCCCAATGCTGCAAGTTTTTTAGCTAAATAGGCAGCATTGGTATCGACGATCTGCCCCAATAAAAGTTCCGTGCCAATGGTAATTATTTCAGCCTGCATTATTCCTCACTTCCAGTTGGTGCTGAACCCCATTGCGTATCCAAATGCCATTTTATCCGCCTTCGCAGAATACCACGGGCTTGCCCGTGGATGAATGCAAAAGCAAAGGTTAATTGCTACGGCGCGATGTCACCCCTAAGGCAAGGCGGATAACCGCGGTGTCTTGTCGCGGCG
>QMMS01000339.1 GCA_003647375.1 Deltaproteobacteria bacterium | reverse complement strand
TAGACTATTAGGCCGTTAGCAGCTAATAGCCTAACAGCCTAACAGTCTACAGCCTATTTATGGCTGCTTCTCACTTTCCAGCAATGAACGCATCCGCCAGACCGCCCATTCATGTCCCCTCAGCAGTATGACCATTTGCTGGGCACCCGAATCGATTTCAAATCCGATCTGGATAAATCCGGATATGGCCTCGTCTGAAATGCCCACCCTGACAATATTTCCGGGTACGCGGAGGAGGTGCTCGGGCCGACGAATCACCCCGTCTCTAACCTCCGGCATCACGTTTTTCAGGACATGGAAAAAGAGCTTGCCAGGATATATGCGGCTTTCAAAGATGGGAAAATTTTCCAGTCTTTCGCCGAATGCCACATCACTGTAGGCCATCATGTAGAGAAGATCCGGGGAAATCGGCAGGCGTTTCAGAACACGATTGTCCTTGTCTAACATATAAATATTCAGACCGTCCCCATCCTTTTCAAAATAGGTTCGTTCCCATTCCCGGTTGTTGATCAGTTCGAGAAGCTCAAAAGACGGGATAATCTCTTTAGACACTTCAGGTGGCAACTCCAGGTAGAGTTTGCGAAATAGATCGGGCGGTACCAAGAGCCATTCCTCCGGCTGAATGGTTGCTGCTATCTGTTTAAAACTCGTGGCACTTTCCGCTTCCCGGTAAGAGGAGCGGCGGTCGGTGACGATCTTTTCAATGGCCTGGTGGGCTGTTCGGGTCTGTTTTCCTATTTCCCAGATAGCGCCCGATTCGGGACGGGTGGCATTTGTGGAGACGAGAAAGGACCCCAGCGTCTGCTCCATCCAGTCAAAACGGAGTTCTGAAATGACGAGCACGAGCACCAGCATACTCATCATCAGTGTTCTGGCTGAGAAGAGTCTTTGGGTCCATTCAGATAAATTTTTCGGTTCAGTCCAATGCATGGTCACTATTAGCTTTAAGTAATAAGCCGTAAGCAGCCTATCGCTTACAGCTATTTTGTTTACTGCTTAGCTTAAAATTTCATGATAATCAATTTTTTATTGAAGAACCTCGCAGCCCCGATAAACCGGGATCTTCGACAAGCTACGGGAAATGCGCTCGCTATTGCGGTTCAGCCCGCTCCAGAAACAATTGCAAGTGAAGGTCATCGGCAGGGACGGAAAGGAAACAGCGTTTGATGCGACCTCGAGACTCGATACAGGCGTGGTGCCTATTTTGAAAACGGTGGTATTTTGCCGTATGTGTTGCGTAAGAAAATGAGGGGGTAACAATAGGGTCCAAGGGGTCGAGGATTCCAGGGTCCGAGTGAGATGTCCAAAAATGATAGATGGCTAACCGTTTGGCAATGCGTTAAAAATCTTTGGCGGAATGTATCAAACGTGCCCAAACATTTTTTATGTAAGAAGAAAGTTGCTGACGTGTTCTTAATGATTGGGAGATAATTTCGCAGAAGTCGAGAGCATACCTAAAGCGGTGTTTAAAACATATAATACCAAACCCTTGAACCCTTGAATCCTGGATTCCTCGGACCCTTTCTCCCAGTTTTTTGGGAGAAGAACTTATTATATGTTGATACTGTTTCGTAATTTCCCGGAGCATTTGAAAGTTACGACTTTTCTTTCCCTGAGGGTCAGGTCCGATCCGGTGGCCGGATTTCTTCCACGTCTGGCTCTTTTGTTTTTTACACAGAACTTTCCAAACCCTGAAACAAGTATGTCCTCCTCGTTCGCAAGCGTATGCTTAATAATTTCCAAAAGAGATTCCACCGTGTCAACGGCTGTTTTCTTGGTGAAACCAAGCTCATGAATTTTTACAGCAATATCACTTTTGGTTAATACCATAGATTCTCCTGTTACAATTATTTTGACCACTACCCGTCTTCATGCTGAGATGAATTCTCCATCTTGCCAGGGTCAAGGTGATCGATCTTGTGGAGGATGCGGTCAATATTTTTTGATATTTCTTCCATTTCTGCCTGGATCTGCAGCTCTTCGGGTTCTTTCATGTATTAAACTCCGCAGGGTTTTTTGAGATAAAATTGTGTAACGATTTTATAACTGCTTAGATTATATACGTTTTATTTATAGATGTCAAGTCGTTCCTGAGTTAACCTCAAGGTTGCAAAAGCCGGAGGGCTTCAGAGCCAAGGCGTCGAGGGTGAAGCTGTAGTCGTTTACCGCGAACCCTCCAGTATTTTTCGAATCTTTCCGGACAGTTCATGGAATTTAAATGGTTTTTGAATAAAACCATGACATCCATCCTCGATCATTTTGCGTGCCTCCCAATCGATGCTGTAGCCGCTTGCCAGCAGAACATGAAGATCGGATTTAATTTTTTTCATCTTGGCATAGACCTCTTTCCCGTCCACTTCGGGCATGACAATGTCCAGTATAACGAGATCGATATCATCATGGCAGGCCGAAAAGATCTTCACGGCAGATTTTCCGTTTCTGGCAATGAAAACCCTGTAGCCGAGTTCTTTCAACAGCCGCCGGCCTATCTCGAGTATGATGCTTTCATCATCGACGAGTAGTATGGTTTCAGAACCCTTCAAGAGGACAATATTTTCTTCACTATCCTCCAAGACCGAGAAAAAAGAGACAGGCAGATAAATGCTGAAGGTACTTCCTTTACCTTTTTCGCTTTGGCAATAGATGATGCCGTTGTGGTTTTTGATAATGCCAAAGGCGGAGGCCAGGCCCATTCCAGAGCCTTTGCCGACCTCTTTGGTAGTGAAGAAGGGCTCAAAGATTCTTTGCCGGACCTCGGTATTCATACCGACACCGGTATCGATGACGGATATTTTGACAAATTTTCCGGACTCGAGATCGAATGATCTTGCAACGTTTTTATCGAGGAATACGTTTTCGGTCTTAACAGTGATGTCACCTTTTTCAAGGGTGGCCTGACAAGCATTGAGGTAGAGATTAAGCATCACCTGTTCAATCTGTCCCTGATCGACCTCCACGGCCCACAGGCCCGGTTGGTAGGCTTCGTGAAAGGCAATATTTTTATGGGTTCGCTGGAACATCCCGGTCAGTTTCTCAATAAGATCATTCAAACTGGTGGCCTTGATGACATATTTTCCGCCCCTGGCAAACCCCAGAAGTTGCTTGGTAAGATTTGCCGCACTTTCAACGCATCTTTCAATGCTTTTGATCTCTTCAAAATGGAGGGCCTCTTCCCCTGTGTCCAGGAGCATGAGGGAGATATTTCCCTGGATGCCCATCAGCAGATTGTTAAAGTCATGGGCGACACCTCCCGCGAGGGTTCCGATGGCTTCCATCTTTTTTGCCTGTTGGAGTTTTTCTTCGAGTTTTTTCTGCTCGGTGATATCGGAGAGAATGATAATGGTGGTGTCCGATTCCCCCTCAACCGGATAACTTCTAATTGAAATTTTGCGGTTGTTTGCATCGAAGGTAGCATTCTGATTCGATGTCGGGGGCTTTTCAGCTGAAATCAAGGCCTCAATATGCTTTCGAGCTCTACCTTTAAAGAGATCGGGTGGGTAGGCGTATAACAAAGCCTCCATGTTTGTGTTCAGCATATCGACGGCAGCTTTGTTTGCAAACACAACCCGTTCGGAAAATACTTCCAGAAACCCTTCCGTCATACTTTCAAGAATTGTTTCCAGATGGCGATTTTTGGAAATCAGCTCCTTGGTCAACTGCCGGGAGTATACGGCGTCCAGCCCAATAATCGGTTTTTGCGTTTGTTCTTTGGTGGGTGTGTCGGAATCCTGAACCGCAATGAGAACATTTTTTGCCATGCTGCTGAATGAGCCTTTGGCAATACAGGCATTAGCGCCAATTTGGGTGTAATCTTTACCTGTTTCCGCAATGCCGGCAGACAGAATGACGATGTAGCAGTCCGCCAACACTTTTCTGGATCGTACGATCTGGCACAGGCGTTCGCCGTCGATTTTGGGCATGAAAAGGTCGACAAACATGATGTCGGGTGTAAATGTGGAGAGGAGTTCCAGGGCGGCAAAGCCATCTTCCGCTGTTTGGACATAGTGGCCTTCTTTTTCCAGATGGGTTGACAGGAACTTTCGCAGAAGTCGGTTGTCGTCAACGATCAGTATTTTCTTTTTCATAAGCTAAAAGTAGCTTAAAAGCTAGAGCCTGTCAATTTTAATACGTTTGGCCTTCCAGTAACGTTTTGACCAGTAGGCATCTTGCAGGCGGGAGACCATCACGCCGCGGCTCTTGGATGCATGCGCAAACAGACCGTTTTCGAGATAAATGCCGACGTGCCTGGTGGAATACCCTATTCGGAAAAAAACGAGGTCACCGGCGCTGAGGTCATGTTGAAACACGTGGTCACCGATCTGGGATTGCTGGTACGTGCTTCGCGGCAGCCTGATGTTAAATTGGTTCAGATAGGTCATGTAGACAAATCCGGAGCAGTCAATACCCTTTTTTGAGAGTCCGCCCAGACGATAGGGAACTCCTTTCCATACTTCAACTTGTTGGTATAACAAAGCGCGGATCTTGTGGAAATCGGCCGGGTCGACGAATGCTGCATCAGGTTTTGTGCGAGCAGATAGTGCTGTCAGCGGCTGCACAGGGGCGCAGCCATAGAAAAAGCAACACCCGATGCTGGACATCAGGGTGATGAGGCGTATAATTTTGTAAAATGATTCCAAGGAAATGATGCTTTGGGTTGATTTTACCCGATCCAGGGCATATAGTACAGCGCAAGTGAAATCAAGAACGGTATAACTGTCTGAAATTAATATAATATAGTATGGAGCCGACGCGCGGACTCGAACCGCGGACCTGCTGATTACGAATCAGCTGCTCTACCAGCTGAGCTACGTCGGCTATCGACCTGTAAAGATAGAGTGCACTACTTCGTTTATGGTTCAAAATCAAGAGAAAACTTACCTGGCGCAATTAGTTGCATCCATACCCGGCCGTAGTGAGGGGATCGATTGCATCGGCCTCCAAAAGACGGATAAGGCATACCTGATTTCGAAGCTTTACATGCGTTTTCATGAACCCATGGTGGTGGTCGTATCGTCTTCCAAAGACGGACGCCGGGTATGTGATGAATTGCGTTTTTTCCTCGGGTCTGAAGCACCT
>QMMS01000338.1 GCA_003647375.1 Deltaproteobacteria bacterium | reverse complement strand
AGAGATAGCTCCGGAAAATTATCCTCAATTTATCAGATGTGTAAACCTGTCCTTTTCTATTTTTGCCGTCCTGTGCATCGTGGGGATCTTTTTTTCCTTGTTCAGGGGTGAACTGAGAGGTAAATAAAATCATATAACGATTTTATGGAATGCTGGAATATTGGAACAAAGTTTACCCAATATTTCAGCGATCCACTATTCCATCATTCCAATTGTAAGGGAAACGAACTAGGTTCTAATACCGTGGGAAAACAACCCGATCATATCATTCATTTCGAAAATGTCTCCTTCGCTTACCCTGGAGACAAGGTTTTGTTTCGAAAACTTTCCCTGGGCATAACACCCGGCACCTTTTATCATGTAAAGGGGCCCTCCGGTTCAGGAAAATCAACTCTTCTGAGGCTCATCATCCGGCTCGAAGAACCCACTCAAGGACGTATTCTGTTCAACGGGGCTCCCCTGGCAGACACCTATCCGCCGCACCTGCGTCGCGCCATCCTCTACCTTCCGCAAACACCCGTTGCCATCGACGGATCTGTGCGGGAGTACCTGTTGTTGCCCTTTACGTTCAAGGCAAACCAGGATCTTCAAAAACCCGACGATTCTCAGCTAATGGAACGGTTGAAAGCGTTTCTACTGAACGACATCCACCTAAACGACCATGCTCAGACCCTGTCTGTTGGGCAACTGCAACGCCTTTGTTTTATCCGGGGAATGCTCCTGTCTCCTGCGGTGCTGCTCCTGGATGAACCCACGAGCTCTCTGGACAAACAAAGTGCAGCAATCGTAATCGATCATATAGAAAAGCTATGCAAAACATCCAGCCTGGCCATCCTGATGGTCAGTCACGAAGAGGTTCTCCCCGGGTCACTGAAATTTCGTTCCCTCATGGTAGCAGACAGCAAGGTTAGCGAAATATTCGGGATACAGGAGATCACATGACCCCCCAGGTAATTTATATCAGTAACTGGCAACTGGCGTTCGGTCTGCTTTTCATCCTTGCGGCCGGCATCATGTCCATGCTTCACTCTCTGCGTCTGGAACGAGACCTGTTCATCGGAACGATCCGTACCTTTGTTCAGCTGTTTGCGTTGGGGTATCTGCTGAATATTATATTCGCCCTCGACAGGGTCTGGTGGGTACTGGTTCTTTTTCTATGCATGATCTTCTTTGCAGCCTGGACCATCCGTGGACGGGTCAAGGAAAAACAGATCGCCTTCTTTTTTCCCATTTTCGTCTCTATGCTTTTAAGCTATTTTCTGGTTTCCTATCTGGTAACCGCCGTACTGGTGGGTGCAAAGCCCTGGTGGCAGCCCCAGTACTTTATTCCGCTGAGTGGGATGGTAATCGGGAACTCCATGAATGCCATTGCCGTTTCATTGGAACGACTCATGGGGGAACTCAAAAAACAGCGCCACGAAATAGAGATGATGCTCTGTCTCGGAGCCGACTACAGGGAAGCCAGCCACCATATGGTTCAATCCGCCGTACGGGCGGGTATGATCCCCTCCATCAACTCCATGATGGCGGTGGGTCTCGTGTTCATCCCAGGAATGATGACCGGCCAGATACTTGCCGGAGCCGATCCTCTATTGGCAATTCGCTATCAGATCGTGGTCATGGTCATGATGGTGGGTTCAACGGCCATCGGTTCTTTCATGGTTGTCTATCTGGTAAGGAAGCGCTGCTTCGGACCAGCCTACCAATTGTTGTTACGACCGAAAAATAAGAGATACGCCTCATCTTAAATAGCAGCTCTTCCGATTTTTAAGGGAGACCTCCCTAAAAACGTCAAGGGTAAACTCCTTTTTCTCAATTAGACTCCCCATATTATATTCTCAGCATGATTTTCAATTCTTGACAACCGTGTCGTCTAATTTGTATATTATACAGAATATTAAATGGTTATCTTTTCATGATTTGGATGGCTTTATAAAAATGATAAAAACTTATGCAGTTCCTGCAATAATCAATGAAAAAGTTCGCAAATACTTCGAGGCAATTTTGCCATCCTCTGAAATCATTACTGTTTACATTTTTGGATCTCAGGTGAGAGGCTCTATACAAAATGCCTCAGATATCGATATCGCGATCCTATTTGACGAACCGGCATACAAAAATGATCCGATCGGCACATCTGCTCCAGCATATCTGGCAGCAACGCGAGTAGGATTGGCTACAGCTCTTGAGACTGATGTAACGATTTTAAATACAGCCTCCCTGGAAATAGCCTATGAAGTAATTACGTCGGGTATCTGTCTGGTGAATACAGATGAAGAAAAAAAAATTACATACGAAATCACCCTGAGAGGCATGTATTATGATTTTAAACCATTTCTTGAAGAGATTCGCTCAGAATGTATCGCTTCTTTATAGGATAAAACCTTGAAAAAATCCATTGAAAGAAAAATTAAATCGGTTGAAGAACGCCTGGAAAGATTAAGCGCCCTGTCAGAGTCACTGCCTTCATTTGAAAACTACCAGGCATCAACAGACAAAAAGGATATTGCAGAAAGAAATATTCAAGTGGCAATTGAAACATGTCTGGATATTGGCAAAATAATCATTTCAAGCAAAAAACTAAGTGAACCGAAGGATAACAAGGGCATATTCATTGTTCTATCAGAAGCCGGTTATCTCACGAGTGAAAGCCTGTCGTTTATGGTCCCCATGGCCGGAACGCGCAATATTTTGGTCCATGGTTATGATAAAGTGGACGACGGTTTGATTTTCGGAATCCTAAAACGCCATCTCATTGATTTCTTTATGTTTCTCAAGCAAATAAGAGATAACTATTTAATGAAAATATAAGAACCAGTTTGACGCCACGGATATATTCTTGCGTTGTAATCGATTTGAATGCGCCGACAATATCCCCTAATCCTGTAGGGGCAGGCCTTGTGCCTGCCCGTTTTGACGAATTACCGACGGTCTTTCGGGTACCCACAAGGGGCACCCCTACAATGGCAATTATACCGTGGGTGTGATTTGGCATAATGGCATATTCGTCTTTTGACAGCCTATGGCTTTATGGTTCATGGCTTATGCGTCTCTTTCTTTCAGTTTCCGACGCAATACCTTACCCACCGCTGTCTTGGGAAGTTCGTCGATAAATTCGACAATCTTAGGCACTTTGTAGGCCGCAAGGTTCTTTCTGCAGAATTCGATTATCTCCTCCTGCGTCAGGGTCTCCCCGTCTTTTACCACGACAAATGCTTTTACAGTCTCTCCCCGGTATTCATCTTTCACACCGATGGTACACGCTTCCAGAATCTTTGGATGATCGAACAGGACGCCATCCACCTCAAGCGGATATATATTATACCCGCCGGCGATGATCATATCCTTTTTCCTGTCCGTGATTTTCAGGTAGCCGTCCTCGTCAAAACAGCCGATATCCCCGGTGTAAAACCATCCATTCTTCAAGGCCTCGGCTGTCTCCTCGGGCTTTTTGTAGTAGCCCATCATGATCTGCGGCCCCTTGATGAGAATCTCCCCATGCTCGCCTTGGGGCAGCTCGGTCTCGCCTGTTTCAATATCCACAATCTTGACATCGGTATCGGCCACCGGGATACCCACGGTACCTGGTTTTACCTGGCCTCCCCAGGGTGTAATCGTGATAAAAGGGCCCGCTTCCGTGGAACCATATACCTCACACATCATGGCGCCGGTGAGATCGTTGAGATCCTTGATGGTGTCAGCCGCCAGAGGCGCGGCTCCCGAAAAAAAGCCTTTTATGGAAGAAAGATCAAGATTACGAAAGGCCGATTCGGCCAGGAGTCCCACAAAAATGGTAGGGACACCCGGTAAAAATGTGGGCTTGTATTTCTTAATGATATCGATATTGATCTGGGGTTCCGGTCGTGGAACCATGATATCTTCCCAGGCCTGCCAGATAGTAAAATTCTGAATGGCTGCGAATCCGGCCGTGTGGAAAACAGGAAAATTCCCCACCAGCCGCTCTTCGCCCGGCTGGAGGCTGGGAAACCACGCTACGGCTTGCTGTGCGTTGGAACTCAGGTGGGAATGACTCTGCATTACGCCTTTGCTAACGCCGGTTGTACCCCCGGTGTATAAAATCGCACCCACCGAATCCCAGTCGCTTTTATCCTCAACCGGCTCGGGGGAATATTTGGAGATGACATCTGAAAAGACCAGCACATCCTCTGTAGACACAATCTTTCGGTACATATCCTTTTTCACGAACGGAAACAGTTGCTTTTTCGGAAAGGGTAGATACGAATTGATATGACATCCGACAATCTTTTGTAATTGGGTTTTTGGTTTGATTGTTTCCATTCTCGGAACCAGAAGCGTTAAGGTAATCACCAGCTTGGAATCCGAGTCATTGAGCTGATAGGCAAGTTCCCTTTCAGTATATAGCGGGTTGTTCTGTACAACGACGGCACCCACGCGAAATATGGCCAGATCCGATATAATGACCTGCGGAATATTAGGAAGACACACGCCGACCTTGTCGCCCGGATTTATCCCCAGGTCCTTGAGGGCTTTAGCAAACCGGTTTACATGATCGTTGAGTTCCTGGTAGGAAATTCGTTTTCCCATGTAGTTGAGCGCTGTTTTCTCGGGAAATTTTTTCGCGGATCGTGTCAGGGCCTCTGAAATGGTTACTTTTTCATAGTCGATTGTCTTTTTGACGCCCTCTGCATAAGACTTGTGCCATAATTTCTCTTGCATGCCCACCTCCCCAGGTTCACATATAAAATTACAAGAACGATTTTATGTCAGGTGCATTTATTACTCAGGCAGTTAAATACCCCAAGGTTGTCATTCCCGCGTACCTGCCCCTTCGCAGGAAGGGGGCAAGAACCCAGAAAAATACTGGATGCCGGATCAAGCCCGGCATGACAGGTTGGAAATTTAGTCGCCGTATTAATATATCGACCATATAGGTCGTTGTGTTTCCTGGTTGTGGAATGATAAACTATTGCACATGTTCAGTCAGATAAGAGTGGCAACGCCACTCCCGATCCGAAATTGACCTGCAATTTTATTGTAGGTCAATTTCGGATTATTGCATCAATTTCTCGAGCTTTCCCCGCTCCGTTGCAATTCT
>QMMS01000337.1 GCA_003647375.1 Deltaproteobacteria bacterium | reverse complement strand
GGCGAAGAGTGCCGTGCCGGGAATATTGCTGTCTTACTCGGTCCCGGAATGAATATTTATCGTATTTCACAGAATGGCCGAAATTTTGAATACCAGGGTGAGGATCCATTTTTGGCCGCTCGTATGATCGAGCG
Source organism: Deltaproteobacteria bacterium (assembly GCA_003647375.1). The sequence continues at coordinate 4,945 of QMMS01000337.1, read as the reverse complement.
CTATGTCGTGGGTATGCAAAGCACGGGCACCATCGCCACCCTGAAACACTTTATTGCCAATAATAACGAATACCGGAGAAAGGCCTGCAACGTCATTGTTGACGAACGTGCCTTACACGAGATTTACATGCCCGCTTTCAAGGCGGGTATTGATGCCGGTGCCATGGCGGTGATGACGGCCTATAACCTGGTGAACGGTGAATGGAGCGGACAGAACGAAACTTTGATTAGTGAAAATCTCAGGGGTGAACTGGGATTCAAATGGCTGGTGATGACAGACTGGAGGTCTGTGATTGACAGTAAAAAAGTCGTTACATCCGGTCAGGATCTTGAAATGCCGGCTGGTGAATCAATGCACAATATCAAGGAATTGCTTGAGACTGGAGAAATTACCGAAGTGCAAATCGACAGGATGGTGCGCAGTATTTTAAAGACATTTATTGCCATGGACATGTTTGATCGCCCTGTTAAAGACGAGAGCTATCTGGAGACTTTCCCCCGGCATGTTGAAGTCGCCTTAAAAACCGCACGCGAAGGCATTGTATTGCTCAAAAACAAGCATGCCATTTTGCCTATATCTCCTGATGCAGACAAAAAAATTCTTCTCACGGGTAAATACATTGAAACCCTGGCAACAGGCGGAGGCTCCGCCAATGTCAAAGGCTATGATCATGTCACCATGAAAGATGCGCTGACGGCCACCTTCAAAAATTTGAAGTACATGGCAGAGCCAACGGATGAAGACTTTAACTCGGCTGATGTGGTGATCGTCAGTGTTGGAACAGATGATTCTGAATCCCGCGACCGGCCTTTTGCACTGACAAGCGAGCTCGAAAACCTGGTTTTACGCGCTGCCGGATTGAATAAGAACGTCATCGTAGTGGTCAACTCCGGTGGCGGTATTCGTATGACCGCCTGGAATGATAAGGTCGCTGCGATCATCTACAACTGGTTTGGCGGACAGGTGGGTAACCAGGCCCTGGCCGAAATTATTTCCGGAAAGGTCAGCCCCTCAGGTCATTTACCCATCACCATCGAAAAAGAATTTGCCGATTCACCGGGGGCCAACTATTTGCCTGAAGGGGCCACCTTGGTTAGCGGGCAAAATATTCGACTGATGGAAGTAGCGGTGAAATCTGTCTATGAGCTGGAATACAAGGAAGGGATTTTTGTCGGTTATCGCTGGTATGACAGTAAAAACATCGAACCTCTTTATCCTTTTGGACATGGTTTGTCCTATACGACCTTTGAACTCCGGAATCTGCAACTATCAACACAGAAAATGTCGGCTAAGGACACTGTGAAAGTGAGTTTTGAGGTCAAGAACACTGGGAATGTTGCCGCTGCAACGGTGGCGCAGTTATACGTACGGGATGTAAAAGCTTCTGTACCAAGACCGGTGAAGGAGCTTAAAGGGTTTCAGAAAGTATGGCTGGAGCCAGGTGAAAAACAAAAAGTAAGCATCAGCCTGGGCACATCTGCATTCGCTTTTTGGGACGTGAAATCGAATAACTGGAAAGTTGAAGCTGGCGACTTCAAAATTCTGTTGGGTGAATCTTCAGGAAATATTGCAGAGGCAGAAATGCTGCATATCCAGTAACGGGTGCGGATATTAACCAAAATGATGAAAAAGGCAACAATCGGTTTAATGGTTCTTTTCTTGATGGGGCTCCACGGCGCGGTGGCGGAGACAAATCTTGTTGCAGGTGAGTTAAAAATTCTAGCCGGCAACTTCAAATTCACCGAGGGCCCGGCCGCTGATGCAGCTGGAAACGTCTATTTCACGGATGTTCGGGCTGAAAGGATCTACACCTGGTCGACGGATGGGACGCTCGAGCTTTATCGGGAAAATAGCGGTGGTGCGAATGGGCTCTACTTCGACAAAGTTGGAAATATCTATGTCTGCGAAGGCCTTAATGGGCGCGTCACCTCCATTTCTCCCGACGGCAGGGTTGAGGTGTTGGCGGATGAATACAATGGCAAGGGGTTCAACAAGCCCAATGACCTGTGGATCGATCCAAAGGGCGGCGTCTACTTCACCGATCCGGCCTATGGGAAAACGGAAAAGAAGCAGGATGGCGAACATGTCTACTACCTGCTGCCGGATCGCTCGAAGGTGATCCGCGCGATCGACGACCTGGCCCGGCCCAACGGCATCCTGGGGACCCCGGATGGAAAAACCCTTTATGTTGCAAACCCCGCTGCAAAGGAAATTTGGAAATATTCCATCAAGCCCGGTGGCAGCCTGGATAATAAAACCCTGTTTGCTGCTGTTCTCTGCGACGGCATGACCCTTGACGAGCGGGGAAACCTCTACACCACGCCGGAAACCGTGCAGGTTTTCAGCCCGGAAGGGGTGCTGATCGAGGAGATCAAAACCCCGAATCGCCCCACCAACGTGACTTTTGGCGGGAAACAGAACCGTACACTTTTCATCACCGCGCGTGCACATGTATACACCATTGAAATGAATGTCGCCGGGATGGAAATTACCACGAAGGGAGGCTAAGTAAATACCACCGCTTAATGATTAATACCAATCCTCGGTATTCAGGCCGTCAACGCGACTAAATTCAGTCAGGTTGTGAGTCACCAGGGTTCCCTGATTCGCTACTGCAGTTCCTGCAATCAATATATCAATGGGCCCGATGAGCAAACCTTTTATCTCCAACCGGGCTCTTATTACGGCGGATGCTTTTGCCTCCTCAGTTGAAAATGGAAGTAATACAGCGGCTTCCATCAGTATTTTAAGCTGACGCGACCTTTTATTTGGCGATGCTGATTTGGCAATACCGGTTTCCAGTTCGTATAGAACAACCGATGGAATTCCAATATTCGCAGGTGCTTCGACGAGCATTCTCCCGGCTACCCGGCCTTTTCCCTTGAAAAAATATATCAGGGTATTGGTATCCAACACGTACATTAAAATTCTTCTCGCTTGATGTCTTTACCGGTTCCTGAACGAATTTCTTCGATTGAAGGAAAGTCTTCCCATGCTCCGGCGAGATTGACCACAGATGCAGGCCACTCCGACGTCACTTTTTCCTTTATAACTTGCGTAATCCACTTGCTTTTGGAAATTTTTGCCGCTTTAGCAGATGCGATCATTTTTTTCTCTGTTTCAGCATCGATGTATATGGTTACCTGGCCCATAAGCGTACCTCACATATCAAATAAAATATATGTGGAAGTATATGTGTATATTATTTTAACTGCAAATCCTGTAATTCAAGAATCTGCTACAGACTAACTCAAACCTGAACAATATGAATATCAACAATGCCTGAAATAAACGTAGGCATATTCCCACAAGGACTCAATCACTACTCGTACGTGGCCGGATCCTTTTTTATGTCTCACTCATGCCTGATTTGATTTGAGTGGGCAATACATATTTCCAAATCGTTTTTACTCATTCATATAATGGTATATACTAAATGATATATATCATTTATTTGTCTGGAGTGAAATATGGGAAAGTCGGCAAAGATATTTATGAATGGTCGAAGCCAGGCGGTACGCCTGCCCAAGGAATATCGATTTGACTGCGATGAAGTATATGTCGAGAAACAGGGCGACAAAGTCATCATTTCAGCACTGCAGCCTGGATGGGATGAATTTTTTGACGCAAATTCGGCGTTTGGTGACGATTTTCTTTCAGACCGGGGAGATTTGGCAGCACAGGAAAGAAACTTTTTCTGATGTATATGCTGGATACCAATATCTGTATTTATGTTTTGCAGAACAGGTCAAAGAATCTGAGGCACAGGTTTAAAGTAACAAAATATCTCTGTATATCATCGGTAACTTATGCAGAACTTTGTTTTGGCATAGAAAATGGCACACCTTCCTTGAAAGACGCACGTTGGGAGCAGCTCGATGTGTTCATCCGTTGTCTGCATGTCGAAGCACTGGATTGGAATGCTGGTCGCCACTATGGGCGCTTGCGTGCCTGGTTGAAAGAGCAAGGGAAACCTATCGGGAATAATGATCTGTTTATCGCATCTCACGCGCAGAGCATGGGTGCAGTTCTGGTAACCAATAACATGAAGGAATTCAGCCGGGTACCTGATTTGACAGTTGAGAATTGGGTTTAGCCCGCACCGGGCACACAAGGCTGTTATCTGGTGCTTTCGGGGGGCACGTCCGATTCAATTGATCGAATATGGTCAACCAGTTGTTTATGCAGCTTTTCCACCTCCGGGGCATGGGATTCGTCAGCTGCCAGGTTGATCGTCTCAGTGGGATCATCAAAGTGGTCGAATAACATATTGGCGATGACCTCGCCCTCGTCATCTCGCCACTCCGTGTAAAAATACTGGTCGGTGCGTATACTGTCGGCGTTTTTCCAGCGCGGGAACACGGCTGCTTTCCCTGCTGTATTGGGATCATCCAGTATCGCCTTGAAGCTTTCTCCCTGTATATGACCTGGTGTGATTAATCCGGCAAGTTCAACAAGGGTGGGGTAAATATCCACAGCTTCAACCAGGCCGGAAGCCTCGGAGCCTTTGATTTCAGTCGGCATGCCGGGCACTTTTATAATTAACGGAACCTGGTTGGCTACATTAAAAGATGAATGCTTGGCCCACTGGGTGTGCTCGCCCAAACTCCAGCCATGATCTCCCCACAACACCACGATGGTATTGCCATCCAGTTCCAGTGTTTCAAGCTCCGCCAATAGTTTGCCCACCAATGCATCGGAATAACTGGTGGCGGCGTAATAACCGTGTATCAGTTGACGCGCCAGTTCATCAGGCATTAATTCATCTGTGCCTTTTTTGGGCATCTGGCCATAATGGCCATAGTTGCGTAATTCTCCCCAGTCATGTTGCGCCTGGGGCGGTGCATTCTTTGGCATTTGAGGTGTGGCTGTCAGCAGGATTTTCTCTTCATCATACATGTCCCAATAACGGACCGGGGCATTGAAGGGCAGGTGTGGTTTTTT
>QMMS01000336.1 GCA_003647375.1 Deltaproteobacteria bacterium | reverse complement strand
CGTAAATATTACCCGATAAACTCATCCGGTATTCAAAATACAAAATTCATCTTAAAGATATGGCCCTGTTCGGCATTACGGTCTCTTGGGAGCGAGTTTTTCACGTTCGCACAGGGATTATCCTTCCGCGATACCACCAACCTTCTTTTGGGTTATAATCCCGTTTTTTTACTTCTTGGAATCCATGAGCGCCTGGAGCTTTATGGCCAGATCACTCATGGGCTCTGCCTTGGTATTTTGTGAATAATCCTTCCAGCCGCCTTCTTCCGCCGCATCACCCGGTACCAGGGTAATCTTCCGATCCCCAGCGTTTATCTCCGCCACGCTGACGCTGAGCGACTCGCCGGGCTTGAGTTGTTCCAGGCGGCCGGGTTTTTCAGCCAGGTTGAATTTCGATTTCGGCAGCAGGCCGGTAATCCCCGGTGCCAGGGTCACGAAATAGCCAAAGGCTTCTTTATTTTCCAGTGTTCCCGTGATGACCTGACCGATCCTGAAATTATCCGAAACCTCGAGCCACGGATCCCCCTGAGTGTCGCGCATGCTGAGAGATATCCTGCGTTTTCTGGGATCGATTTCCTTGATCAAAACAGAAATGGTTTCCCCCGGTGTCACCTCATCTGCGGGCTTCACCACACGCTTGACAAAACTCATTTCACTGATGTGAACCAGCCCTTCTATGCCCGGCGAGATCTCAACAAATACGCCGAAATCCATACAACGGGTAACGGTGCCGTTGACCTTGTCTCCCGTATTAAATTTTTCCGACACCTGGTTCCACGGGTCTTCGTCCACCTGCTTCATGGAAAGAGAAATTTTTTTCGTGTTTTTCTTTTCACCGTCTGTGATGCCGATGACCTTCACCAACACCCTGTCGTCGGTTTGAACCACCTGCTCGGGTTTTCCCATCCGGGACCAGCTCAATTCCGAAATGTGTACCATGCCTTCCAGGCCCGGGATCAGCTCGACAAATGCCCCGTATGGCATGAGCTTGGTGACGCGCCCCTCGACAACATCGTCTTGTTTCAATGTGCTCAGGAAAGATGCTATTTCTATTTCCCTGGCCTTGGCCAAGATCTTTCGACGGGAAACCACGATGTTTTTGCCGTTATCCTCAAATTGCGTAATTAAAAACTCATACCCTTGGCCCACATAATCTTCCGGCGTTTCAACATATTCCACATCCATCTGACTGATGGGGCAGAACGCCCGCCGTTGAAGTATTTCCACGTTAAACCCACCTTTGCAGGTAGCCTGTACTTTTCCTTCCACGGGAATGGCGCTGTAAAATGCTTCTCTCAGCATTTCCACACCGCCGATGCCGGAAATGGCTTTGGAAAGGCGTATTTCATGGTCATCTCGTGCCACCACATACAGTTCAATGTCATCGCCTTCCGCAAACGGTATGTTCCCATCGCTGTCCAACAGTTCTGCCCGTTCCACAATACCGTCCACCTTGGTGCCGATATCCAGAAAGACGGCGTCCTTTCCTATGGATATGATCTTGCCGGAAATCTTGTCACCAAGCTGAAGATCGTCACTCATACCTGCGCTGTACGATTCGAAAAGATCGGCAAAACTTTCTTCTTCCGGGTCATTTTCTTCATTTTTAATTTTGTCTGACATGCTCCCACTCCATTAAAATAAGATTCTTCTCCAATGTAGTTGGAGAAAAGGGTTCGAGGATCCAAGGAGTCAAGGATCCAAGTGTTTGTTTTCTAATGTAATCAGCTGTTGTTTTCCTTCCATACCCGTTGGCTATATTAGAGGGAATGAAAACAGCGCATCTTCGTATCTAAGATGTCAATCCATAACGTTCATCCTTTGAAAATATTTCTAATTTCCATATTCTTAAAATTTGAAACGCTCACTTTAGGTCTTTGAAACTTTATAGCATTTAGAGCTAATGCTTCACTTCGTATCTCTTGACCCCTGGAACCCTTGAATCCTAATTGTATAATCCTAAGCAAGCGGAAGAATCCTTCTGACATTCCTACAACTAATCGGGAGATGATCCGAAAATAGTAACGGCTCGTCCGATTTTATGAAACTTAGGGGATAGGTAGGCGAGGAAGCTCTGATTTGCAACAATTATTTCATCTTTTGCTTGCCAAAACAATCATGCGGTTGGTCATACACCCGTAATCACCAAGTTTATCCCGGCGCATAAAATCGGTTTTAAACCGGACATCATGAAATCCAATATCCTGCAGAATGTCTTGAATACGTCGTTGGCTGTATAGTCTCGTATTATAGACATTGTCTCGAATACATTCACCAGAGGCCATCATGACCCTCTCTCGACAATAAATGACATTCTCTTCCAGTTTACGGTCACGAATGACTTCTAATTGATCCTTTGTCTTGTGATAGGCATACGACTTGAAATTTTCCATGACATGGTTTTTGTCAGGGAGATCAAGCAAAATCATTCCCGGGGAGGCGACTGTTCAAATAACGTCGGAAAATTTTTTCCACCAGGCTTTCAGGCATGCGAAAAGCAGGCAGGGTTTCAACGCGTGCAGCACCGGCTGATGGGTCTTCTGATTCCAGGGCTTCTGCAATGCCCATACATGCAATGGTCAGATAGAAGGTGGGTTGCTTTTCCCAGGTGCGGACCTCTGTCAATTGTTCCCTGAGGGTTGTAACGGCGCGTGTCAAAAACGAAAGGTCAATCTGCGTCTCAAGATCCTGTTGAACCGTATCTTCATTCCGGTGTCCAAATGCGTCAAGGGCACTTTCATACCCTGCAAGTTTATCTGCAAAACTGTTTACGGCACTTTATGAAAAAGTATCCCAGCGGGACCAGTCTCTTTTCTGAGGCCTTACCTGAGGAAAATAGAAGAATTCATCGCTGGCTGAAGCGATTGGGAATTGGTCGGCCGATGCAGCAAAAAAATCCTGACCGATACTTTCTATGGATGGGGAGGATTGAGTCATCTATTTATACCTAAATGGATCAACTCCTTTGAAAACAAACACTTGACCCCTTGAATCCTTGAATCCTTGGACCCTTTTTCCCAACTAGTTGGGAGAATAATTTTTATTATTAACCCGGAATCGGTACGACGTAGAATAACACGGCAAAGAAATGAAGGATGCTTCCGGCCAGTACAAAAAGATGCCATATGGCATGGTGATATTTCAACTTTTCCCAGCAATAGAACAGAATACCGGCCGTGTAGGCCAGTCCACCCAAAACGAGAAAAACGATGCCGCCGGTTGCGACAGATACAATCAACGGCTTGATTGCCACCACCACCACCCAGCCCATTCCAATATACAAACATAGGGACACTGCGCGCCAGCGTCTCAGCAGGGACAGTTGAAATACTACTCCGAGAACCGCAAAGCTCCAAATCACGCCAAAGAGCCACCAGCCCCATGGACCGCGGAGGCTCACCAGAGTAAACGGCGTGTAGGTTCCCGCAATTAGCAGGTATATGGCAGAATGATCCAGGACCTGCAAAATGCCTTTTGCATGGGGGTTCTGAATGCTGTGGTAAAGCGTGGACGCCGTGTAAAGAAGCACCAGTGTCGTACCGTAAATACTGACACTGACGACGTGCCGGACATCACCGTATGCGCCTGCAAATGCGGTCAGGATCCCCAATGCGGCAATCGCCAGTACGATACCGATCCCATGTGTAATGCTGTTTGCAATCTCTTCACCGATGCTATATTGCTTGATACTCGTTACCATGCTTATTGATCATTCCAATTTGGGTTATTGGGTACTGTAATACATATCCGCGTCGAAGTATAACGCATTTCTAATACTTTACATTTATTTTACAATATCGGAGTCCTTTTGAAAAAAATATGGAATCCCCTTTTCGGTGTAACCGGAACGGTATTTTGACAATGCTATATAGAAAGATATAGCTCGGAACTTTCATGAAATGTTCGGGATAGGGATACGAGGGGTGCAGATAATGGGTCAGCAGCACCCTCGGATGGGGTGTCGGCGAGCGGTGTTTTCACCACCAACAGATGACTTCGTCGAAATCAAATATCAAATCGATCAGCTCGTCATAATCGGGTGCTTCGCCTTCCATCTCGAACAGCGGTATTTGTAAACAGCTATATCCCAGTGACAAGGCGTACATGAATGTTCGCTGAAGGTCGTCGGTGGGTGTTTTGAGAATATGCAACATTTGCTTTCTTTTAGGCATCTGTTTCTTCCTTTCCATTGGTCCGGTTCCCGAAAGGAATGACCAGGTCCATTTTTTTCAACTCTCGTGCCAGTTTGTCCAGGGGTATGTGTTTAAACCCGTGCTGTTCGTTCACTTGGAGGTTTGAATAGGTCTCGCACTCCATTTCCTCCAGCCATTCCAGATTTTCCTCAAGAGCTTCGTTCATTGCCACCTCAACGTCAAATACGAACAGGTACGCCCAGTAGTTATGGGCAGCCAGTCCCAGGGCGGTTCGGGTACCTTCCCATATATCCTGGCCCCTGCGTACAACTACGGCACAGTGCTTGATGTTTTCCATAATGGTTACTCCCTGTAAAATCATTACACGATTTCAGGTTAGAATGTCAGGTAGCGATCGCAATCATAGATCATCTCTGCGTGCCATGACTGTGAAGAATAAGCTTTGCTGTCAAGTACTGACTCGGATTCGTCCAGTTTCAGGCTCTCAAACCCGACCTTGCACAGAGCGACATCGACCATTCCCGCAAGCTCTTTCAGCTGCAGATCCGTACAGAGCCGCGTGCCCTCGTGGGTGAAAAACACTTTCACCGCAACATCTTTCTTTCTTGCCGCTTTACATAACAGCATTAACTGCTCCAGGTGACGGTCCGAAGTGACATAAATACCCAGTGTTTTTTTCATGTTGCTCCCTCAATCAAACCTTGAATTACAGGTAACACCCCATAGGGCCCATTGTTTTCCGGGCCTCGATACTTTCTGAATAAAATCGTGTAGCGATTTTATGAAAGCGGATGGAACCCCACGGGTAAATCCGTGGTCCCATTAAAATACCCGTCTTCGCCTTCGGCTTCCGTCTTCGCTCTGCGAGCTACGCCGCGACAAGACACCGCGGTTATCCGCCTTGCCTTAGGGGTGACATCGCGCCGTAGCAATT
>QMMS01000335.1 GCA_003647375.1 Deltaproteobacteria bacterium | reverse complement strand
GGCGTGAATTGACGGATTTAATCCAGTAGGTTTCTTGGGGTCGAACCCAATTAACCTTTTGAAATGTCTATAGATAGTCGCGTTTTCGGACCCATAAACACGCTTAGACTCACCTTTTCAGGGCCAAAAACAGCGGTTCAGGGAATTTGCATTTCCCGACAGAACGTTTGCACCGGCAGAACCCTCACACCATTTTTAATATAGTCTTCCTTTTGTTCATGAACCTGAAAAAAAACAGGAATGTCGGTTCGTTCCTTGAAGTAATAAATCGATGGGCTGACATTTTTTGCACCTGTCTTGCACTCGACTGCAAAAATCGGCTTTCCCTCCTTTAGAACGACAAAATCCACTTCGCGTTTGTCTGTATCCCGCAAGAAACGCAATTCCATCCTGAACCCTTCCGTATCTTCCTGAAAATGGCAATATTTCAACAGGTGGGAGGCAATAAAATTCTCGAAGCGCGGTCCTGGTTCGGAAACCAAAAACCAGTCCCACAGGTAAAGTTTCTGTTCTTTCTTAACAGCCCTGATTTTGGGAGCACCGTAAGGAGGTATGCGGAAACAGTAATACATTCGTTCAAAGATGCGAACCCAGCGATCAGCAGTTTCATGGGAGACTTCCAATAGTTCTTTCAAGTTCTTGATTGATAGAGGCGCGCCGACCCGGTTGGGCAATTCCTCGGCAAGCAGTTCTAGCAGGCTGACCTCCCTTACGTTTTCCAATACATTGATGTCCTCGTATATGACCCGCCGAACCCTCTCGTTTTGCCACCGCCGCCAGAATTTCTCCTCCCCTTTCAGGCAGGGTTCTGGAAATCCGCCGAAACGTAAAAGATATTTAAAATCCTCTTGGGAGGGATCAGGGTTCAATTCGTTCAGAGACAGCGGGTGGAGCCGGTAATAATGGTATCTGCCCTGAAGAGAGTCACCCCCTTTGCTATAATAATCCAGCCTTGAAGAACCTGTAATTATAAAGGACACAGCGGATTTATTGGTGTCATAAAATCCTTTCACCAGATTGCGCCAGCGAGCAAATTTATGAATCTCATCCAGAACGATGCATTTCTGGCGGCCGGGTAACTGCCCCTTGAGCAGGGAAGAACGAATCGAAATGATTAACCGCAAACAGCCTTCTGAATGATACGTAAGAGACGATTGCTTTGCCGGACAGATTTGTGTATGGTGGCGCTTCAACATCAGGAAAGGCGATATAATTTTGGATACCGATAAAAAAGAGCTACTTAGAGAGCACATTCGCGATAAAATATCGAGCCTTAAGGATGATAAAAAATCGTTTCAAGCACTTTCCCGGCCTGTTCCGCCGGACAATGCCATCGGACGGCTCACCCGCATGGAAGCCATCATCAGCAAAAGCATCAATGAGGCCACCTTGAAACAAACAGAACAGACGCTTTCAAAAATGGAACGCGCGCTTTTGATGATCGATGACCCTGATTTCGGTTTGTGTCGTGAATGTGAAAACCCAATCCCCTTTGCAAGGTTGATGATCGTGCCCGAATCAGACCTTTGCGTTCAATGTGCCGAGGCATTGGAGGTATAACAGCGTGTTCCACCCTGTTATTCTACGCGGCTGCGCCACTATAAAAAGATATACGTCGTTTTTTCTACATACGAATGTCAAGGGCAAAACGTATTAGCCCACGACTCTAAATGCAAATGAGTAATATGATGAATTCGACCGCACTGGATATAAATAGACCGGTGAGAAATATTGCCTTCGGCTATTCAACACAATGCAACATTCGATGCGGTCACTGCGTTGCTGCAGACGCATCACCGAACACCTCCAAAATGGAGATTGACCGGGCCAAAACAATTGTCGACGAAATGGCCCGCAGCAAGGTCACGGGCATCAGTTTTACGGCGGGCGAACCCCTGCGGTATTATGCTGATATCTGAAAAATGCTGGCACTCTGCCAGGGAAATACAATCGAGTCAAGGGTCGTGACCAACGGATATTGGGCCAAAACGCCTGACAAGGCAGATCAGGTGGTTGCGGGTCTTTGGGCAAGCGGGTTGTCACAATTGCGGCTCAGTTTCAGCCGCTGGCACCAGCAGCACATCGACGCTGACAACATTGTGCGCGCCGCATCCAGCTGCCAGCAGCACGGGCTGGACTATTTTATTTCCTTTGTGACCGATTTTTCTAAAAATGACGACACTTACGAACAATTTCTGCGACGTCACAGCTTGAAGTTTTTCCCGGAACCGGTCATCTATTTTGGCCGGGCAGGTGATTTTGACCGGCCGCCGGTTTCCACCGATTACCGGCCCAACCTGTGCGCCATGAATCCCTATCTCACACCGGAACTCGATATGTATGCCTGTTGTGACGGTGCAGACCGCTTTTCGAAAACCCGTTTCCTGTACCTTGGCAGCCTGCGCAACAACTCTGTCGACGCCTTGTTCAGAAAAAGTGAAACCCTTGCATTGTACCAGCTTATCCGGACCATGGGCCTCACCAGCATAGCGTCTTTTTCAGGAATACCGGCGCGTGAAATCGTTCAATACCGGAAGTGTGAACTTTGCGAAAAACTGTTCAACTCCAAAGAGACCCTGCGTATGCTGACAGCATCGGCCGCCTCCGGCTTGACCAGCTGGCATCGGTGAATCATATCCTTGGCCCTTTCCCTTCAAAAGCCGCCCCCTGAAATCCAATTTTTTCATTTTGCTTGATACAAGTAAAATCCGTTTGTCGCCGATAACATCGTTCAGATACCGGCGACTTTGGTCTAAGGTGAGCGACTATATGTTAGGACTTGAAATGAACCGCTAAAAGGGCTTAAATTGGTCTGAACCTCACTTTTGGGGATTCAAACAGCAATTTTTTATTGAGAAACAAAGGAAAACAGGGGAAAACTGGGACGCTGGATAAAAATGATCGCCCCGGGAATCATCGACAAGGTTGCGCGGAAGGCCATTCAGGAGGCCAAATAAAATCGTGTTCCACGATTTTATGAAACGCGACAGGGTCGCTGATATGCCATTTTAATTTTCATGAACAGCAAAATAGGGTATCCTTTCCGACATTGAAAGGATGCCCTGTTTTGTTTTTCACCCTTCTATTCGACGTGTTTCAGATCATGGGATTCTTAAACAGGTAATTGTATTGAAAAGAACACCCAAAAGGGTTTAAACTCGTTTGAAATCCGATTATGGGGGCCCATAACAGAAAATTTCAAATACACGCCTTGGTTTCGCATATATATTATCAACAATACTGTGTAGGCTGTAACCACAATCCATGTCCGACTATTATCAAAATCACTTTCAAACCTATCATCAAAAGACCTTTACCATCGACCCGTCGTCTTTTCTCGAGCCTTTGCGAAAACACCTCGAGCCGGGCTGCACGATTCTGGACATCGGCTGCGGGTCGGGCCGCGACATGCTCTGGCTCAAGAATAACAGCTTTACCGTATCCGGCTTTGAAAGATCGGCCGGGTTGGCAGATCTTGCCAGGCAGAACACAGGGTCGGATGTCATAAAGGGTGACTTCGAGGCGTTCGATTTTACAACGCGGCCGATAGATGCCATTCTTTTGGCCGGTTCCCTGGTGCACGTCCCGCATGAAAATCTGCCGCATATTTTCGAGCGGGTAACAGCCGGGCTTCGGCCGGGGGGCAAAGTGCTGATCACCTTGAAGCAGGGCCAGGGTACGGGGACGGATGAACTTGGCAGGTTTTTTTACTATTGGCAGAGCAACGATCTTGAAGCGCTTTTTAAAAAGTTCGGGTTTACAGTCCTCGAATTCAACAGGCAAGTGTCGAAAGTAAATGACAAGGATGTGTGGCTGGGGTTTGTACTGGAAAAAAATATTTTTAAAAGAATCCGGAGACCCCGGTAGAATCCCTTTGGCACGCTGCCGACCCTGCAAATCACTACAGAAAGCGCTGGATTACCCTGAGTCTTTCTGTAGAAACACAGCTGTGATTGGAAACATTTTGTGAACACCACTATCGTCATATTGATCTTGACCGGTTGCGTACTTCTTGCCACCCTGCTGCTCCTTTCCCGAAGCCGCAGAAAAAAACTGCGAGACCATTGGTCTGAACAGGAAGACCCGCTCAAGCGCATTGCCGCCCTCAAAGCCCAGTTCCCCTCGCCCTCAGACCAAAAGGCCTGTGACCGAATCGAAAGAGAGCTAAGAGGCATCAGCCGCACCTTTTCCCTGAAAACGTCCATTGCCCCCAAACGGGTATATGCCATGGCCACCGACCTCACCCGAGATATTGCCGAAATCTACTACCCGGACACGGACACCCCCGTGTTACAGGCCTCCATCGCTGATCTTTTAAAGCTGGACGAACGGATCGTTTCAAGGCTCACCCATAAGATCGAAGAATTTCCTCTGAATGCGATCAAGGATGTCAGCATACACAAGATCCTGGCCGGCAAAGAATTCTACGATTCAAAAGTTAAAAACAAACTTGATTGGATCAAAAAATACAAAGCCGTTTACACCCTGGGAAACAGCGCCTGGCTGGCCTACAATGCCTTGAGCCCCTGGTACTGGGGGCGCAAACTGGCCTATACCTCGGCGCGAGAAATCACCTTTCGCTACCTGTTGACCTGGATCATCACCATCGTGGGGGAAGAAGCCATGGCGGTTTACAGCCGACGGGAAATCAACACCCACGAAGCTGTTTTCGAAAGAGACCTGGCGTTCGCCATCGTCGCAATGGCGGCTGTAAATCAAGCCATATCCGGAAAAACCTATGCTGCGGTGCTGAACCACGTACTCAACAAATCCCGTCTCAATGACACCGTGCGGGTCAATGTTCTGCGTGCCCTGGTGAACCAGAAATCAACAGAAAAATACAGCCCCCAGGAAACTTACTCAAAAAAACAGACCCAAAAGATGCTGACAAGTCTCAAACGCGTGGCCGCCGCTGACGGGGGGCCGAATCCGGGAATGACGGCGTGGCTCGTTTCTTTTGAAGAGGCTATGGAAAATCTGCCGGAAAAACCCATGGTCATGGAACCCTTGAAACTGTAAGAGCGAGACCTTGTCTAAAAGGAGTTTGAAAAAGATGAAAATCTTGAGAAAAAAGTCGTCTTTCCTATTT
>QMMS01000334.1 GCA_003647375.1 Deltaproteobacteria bacterium | reverse complement strand
TTTCAATTCTTGAGATTGCGGATTTTTTAGTATTTAATTTCGCGGCGAGCTCTTCTTGTGTTAATCCGGCTTCTTCCCTTGCCTTTTTTAGAATCACCCCGATTTTAAATTGCTCATATCCGGCAAGCAATTGGCGTGGAACTGTCATGTAATTATTCGCTTTCCCTCACACGACTTATCGATTGACAACGTGATAGATTCATGTAATATATCAAGACCGGTCGGTTTATTATATTGAAAAACATTTTTATCGGGAGAGATATCGTGTCAGACAAGGGGTATATCACCAAACGCAACATCATCGAAAAATCGCTCCAGCTTTTTTCGGTCAAGGGCTATTACAACACCTCCATCAGCGACATCCTGGCAGCTACCAACCTCACCAAGGGCGGACTCTATGGTCATTTTGCCAGCAAAGCAGATATCTGGCAAGCGGTCTATGACGAAGCTGTGTGTATCTGGCGGGAAAGGGTATTCTCGGGCGTCAGAGATCGAACCGATCCCATGATCCGCATTACGAAATTTATCGAAAATGATCTGAGAAACTACCTGGGAGCGGATGTATTTGAGGGCGGCTGCTTTTTTCTGAACATGCTCGTTGAGCTCTCGGGGCAATCCGACCCCATGAGCAAGCAAATTCTGCGGGGATTTGTCCGTATATCAAAACTCATTCAGGCATGGCTCGACCAGGCAGCAGACCAGGGTTTACTGAAACCCGGTTTAAACCATAAAGAAATTGCAAATTTTATTGTCATTTCTTTAAATGGTGCAGCCGCCCTGTACACATCCACCCGGGATGACACCATTGTGGACCAGACTATTGAGCAGTTAGGGTTTTATGTCAGGCAACTCAAGGCGTGAGGCAACATCTGGCAGACCGTCTTAAAAAAAAGAAAGGTATTCAGGTGACGCCGGAGAATGTTTTTATATCGAGTGGTTCTCAGGGAGCGTTGGATGCAGTAGGAAAAGTTCTGATATCCAAAGGGGATAAAATCGGGGTCGAGTCGCCCACCTATCTGGGTGCCATCCAGGCCTTCGATCCGTATGAACCTGATTATGTCACTCTCGCCACCGATGAAAAGGGATTGATTCCGGAATCACTGGAAACCGTACTCAGCAGGACTCCGTTGAAATTTATCTACCTGGTGCCCACCTTTCAGAATCCAACCGGGCGCACCTTGCCCATGGAACGACGGGAGCGCATCGCAGCAATTTTGACCAGATACGATGTTCTGCTCATCGAAGACGACCCCTACAGTGACATGCGGTATGACGGGGAGCCCTTAAAACCCTTGAAAGCGCTGGCCCCTGACCACGTGCTATATATCGGAACACTGTCAAAGGTGTTTGCACCTGGTCCAAGCCTGAAGGCGGTATGTTCGTCTGGGTAGAAGGGCCTCCCGGTTATGACATGGAAGCTCTCTACCAAAGAGCGGTCAAGAAAAACGTCGCGTTTGTACCTGGAAAATACTTTTTTACCGATTCACAGAGAGGAATGGAAACCATGCGACTCAATTTCAGCATGGCAGATGAAGCTGCCCTCCATGCCGCCATCCAAATTTTATCCAGGTTATTGTGAAATTGCCGGGCTAAGGGCTCGCGGAAAAATAACTTCACATTTCAGGCGCCCATCCATCTCGCCTGGTGGCGTTGCGAAAACTCGAAATATCCAGATATTCCTTACGTTTTCTCGCCTTGCCAACCGGGCGCCTGAGCACCTAATTCTGTGAACTTATTTTTGTGCGAACCCTAAGCTTCCCAGTTTTTAGCGATCCTGCCGATGATGACGGCACTGAGCCCCCATGCCATGGGCAAGGAGATGGGCATTCCAACGGCCTTGAAATAAGGAGAATGATAATGCCAGAAACCGACCTTCATGCAGATGGCTTCCCCGATTGTTCCCAGGGTGGCACCCATGATAAAAATGATAACGGTATATACCATCGCTATGGATCGTGTGATGGTTGCGAACACCGCCAGGTAATAGACAAGGATCACACCAATGAGGAAGCCGAAAACGATCTTTCGTGATGTAGCAGTGGTAACGGGCCATATAATATCGGCAATTGCCGTGAATGAGAGGGTAATCCGACGGAACAGACAAAAAAGAGATGCCCAGATCAGCGGTATCCATACCGGTACTCCTAGGATAAGCCCGGGCGCGTGATATGTCCAGACGCCATACTTGACACATATCATCTCGGATGGTGTTCCAAGAAGGGCCGCAGCCAGCATCACGACGACATCGGCTTTGTTCCGGTATTTCAGCACCCAAAGTCCGATTCCGACTGCAAGCAGCAACGTCGCGGTCACGGGATGCTCCCATAAAAAGACAACAACCGCCGTCAGGTAAACACCGGCTACAATTTCAACAATAAGTTCGATAGCGATTTTTGGTTGCATCTTAAAAACAAACCCTTACATAATCGGTCATCTTTGTTCTAATGTTATTCTGACAAACGCTATAATAGATGGGCTTAATACTATTAACAATCATTTTTCATGTCAAAAATAAAGAGTGGCTTGACCGTTAGATTATAAAAAATTTGCCTAAAAGTGAAAAATCAGCTTGATATTTTTAATTTTTATAATTATTTATAGCAGTATTAATAATACCCGATAGGGTATAAGGCCGGTTTCGTACTGAAGGAAAGATCCATTTGCCAGAGTGGCAGTCTGAAGTTTGGAACCATGAGATTTTTTTTAAAGGAGGTTGTTACAATGGCTAATGGCATAGTAAAATGGTTTAACAGCAGCAAAGGTTATGGTTTTATCGAGCAAGAAGACGGTCCGGATGTATTTATTCATCATTCTGGAATCAATGCGACCGGGTTCAAAACACTTGATGAAGGCGACCGTGTTACGTTTGACATTGAGCAGGGACCCAAGGGTCCTTCGGCAGTAAATGTAACCGTAGTATAGGTTTTTTCTCAACGATTAAATAAAAAAGGGCATTCCTTGAAATCTAAGGTAATGCCCTTTTTTTATGGATTTGGATTGACTGGTGCCTGTATCAGCACCATCTCCTTCTTTTTTTCAGTCACGTCTTTTTCTTGGTTTTTTCTCTTTTTCCGCAAATATAGCCCGTATCTTTCTGCCGTCCAGCGTCACACCCTTAAGCGCTTTGAGGACTTTTTTGGCCACATTTTTTTCTACATCAAAGAATGAAAACTCTCTTTTGAGTTCGATTCGTCCGAGTTTTTTAGATGATATTCCCGAATTATCGCAGACCAGACGGACGATAGCACCTTCTTTGAGATTATCCAGGCGTCCGACATTGATGAAAAAGCGCTGGGTATTGCCGGCAAGACGATGGCCGGCTTTATCTGCTTTTGTTGGACGCTTTTTGACTTTCACGTTTATGTCTTCTGCCCCGCGATAGTAATCGAGAAAGCGGTTGAACTCGGCTGAGACGAATCGACGGATCAAATCTTCTTTACTGAAAGCGGAAAGGGTCTCAAGTACCGGAGGAAGATAATTGTCGATTTCTTTGTTGTTAACCTCCGCGGAAACCATTCGTTCCACCAGTGCAAAAAGCTGCTTCTCGCAAACTGCGCGACCACTTGGGATTTTTTTATACTCGAACCGAATGCCGCTTTGGGATTCAAGAGCATGGATCCGTCGGACTTCCCGGGTGTTTACCAATACGATGGATACGCCGGATTTCCCCGCCCTGGCTGTTCGACCGCTCCGATGGGTGTAACGATCCGGTTCATCGGGAAGATTGTAGTTGATGACGTGGGTGATGTCATCCACATCCAGACCTCTTGCAGCCACGTCGGTGGCCACCAGTAACTGGAGAGTTTTTTCCCTGAATTTTTTCATCACCTGATCCCGTTGCACCTGGGACATATCACCGTGCAGCGCTTCGGCATTGTAACCGTCTTTCATCAGTTTGTCGGCTACCGTCTGGGTTTCCCTGCGTGTGCGGCAGAAAATAAGACCAAAAATATCTGGGATATAGTCGATCATCCGCTTGAGGGCCGCATAACGATCTTTCTCTTTGACAACATAACAGGCGTGAGAGATGTTTTCAGCCGCTTTATTTCGCGAACCGGCGGTGATGGTTACAGGACGGGTCATATAGGTGTCGGCAATTTTTGCCGCAGCGTTCGGCATGGTGGCTGAAAAAAGCCAGGTTCGTTTGTCGGATGGGGTCCGTTTCAGAATGTCGTCGATATCTTCTTGAAACCCCATGTTGAGCATTTCATCGGCTTCATCCAGGATCGCATAAGCTACAGCGCCCAATTTGACGGCCCTTCGGTTGATCATATCCAATAGCCGGCCGGGCGTAGCCACAATGATCTGAGCCCCTTTTTTAATCTGGGATATCTGGTTCCGAATATCGGCACCACCATAGACGGCCACAATGCGCGCCTTGGGCGTGTAGCGGGCAAACTGTTTGAGGTCGCCCGTGATTTGAAGACAGAGCTCCCGTGTGGGGCAGAGAATCAACCCCTGGGGGATTGGTGACGAAAAGTCAATCAGCTGCATCAGGGGCAGGCCAAAAGCAGCGGTTTTTCCCGTGCCGGTCTGTGCCAGCCCGATGATATCCGTGTCGTCTGTCAGCATCAGAGGGATGGCTTTTTCCTGAATCTGGGTGGCATACTCGAAACCGAGATGGTCGACAGCCCGAAGGATTTCGTCTGTTAATTCAAAAGATGATAATCTCATAATCGTTCAATATAAGGTTGCTTTTAAATTAATCAAACTTTTTTATCACACCAGAACATATCGGTTTGTAATACTTTTGTAAAATCGGCACTATCTGTTTTACATTTTCTTCCCGGGACCCCATACTCTCCATATTTCTATCGCAGATTCTCGGGTCCGAGGGCTCGGTACTATGTTGCCACTATAAGGGATTAATATTTTGCACATCCAGCGTGTGATAAATTCTAAATCCGAATATCGAAATACGAAACAAATCCAAATATCAAATGCTCAAATGATTCAAACATAGTGCTTGAGCTTGTATCTCCAAGGTCTTGTTTTGATCATTCGAATTTGGATCATTCGGTATTGCCCTTCGACGTTGCTCAGGGCGGTGAGCCTGTCGAACCGTTTAGGATTTCGAATTTCGTGCTTCGGATTTAAG
>QMMS01000333.1 GCA_003647375.1 Deltaproteobacteria bacterium | reverse complement strand
GATGCCACGGTTGCCCGCCACAGAAGCATCCATCCCATGAGGGTGTCTCCGATGACATTCAGAAAGGGGAGTGAATGTGCAAATGCCACCTTGAATTCGAGTGACATGGCTCTTTTTCCCATGGTTATGGAGATTTCTGCCAGCCGGTTGACCGTTTTCTCTAAATCAGCGGCAAGCCCATCAAGTCCATCGATGCCCTTGGCTGCTGCAATGGTTTTTTGCATCTCCTCCAGCAGGCTCATGAACACCCGCCCTTCTTTTCGCCCGAGTTTGCGGGCCAGCATGTCCATGGCCTGGATACCGCTGGTGCCTTCGAAGATGGAGGCGACTTTACAGTCCCTGGCATATTGCTCTACCAGGTAGTCCTGGCAGTATCCGGCGCCGCCGTACACCTGTATGGCCTGGATGCACACTTCGTGTCCGCGTACGGCCAGATAATCCTTGATGGACGGCGTGAGCATATCAAAGAGATCGGCAAACCGTTCCCGTTCTTCCTCGGTTTCTCCGAGAGCGCCTCTGGTTGCGCAGGATGTCAGATAGTGAAAGAAGCTGTGCATGCCGTCGACATAGGATTTCATCCACAACAGGTTGCGGCGAACGTCCGGGTGTTTGATGATCGGTACCGAAGGGGCTGAGTGATCTTTAAAATCTTCCAGGTTTCGACCTTGAATTCTTTCCCGGGCGTAATTAACCGCAAGCATATAGGCGGAAGATGCGCAGGACAGGGCCTGCAAGCCTGTGGCCATGCGTGCGCCGTTGATCATGTTGAACATGACCTTCATACCTTCTTTGGGTGTGCCCAGGAGATATCCAATGCATTGCCCCTTGCTGCCAAGCGCCATGCTACAGGTCGCACTGCCGTGAATGCCGTGCTTTTCTTCAACACCGGTACACACGATGTCGTTGTGTTCCCCAAGGCTGCCGTCATCGTTAACAAAATATTTGGGCACGATAAAGAGGGAGATGCCCTTGGTGCCGGGGGGGTCCCCTTCGATACGGGCAAGGACCGGGTGAATGATATTTTCACACAGGTCATGTTCGCCGTTGGTGATGAATATTTTATTTCCGGACAGGGTGTAGCTGCCGTCATCGTTCTTTCTGGCCGCGGTTTCGAGGGCCCCCACATCACTCCCGGCCTCGGATTCGGTGAGCAGCATGGTGCCGCCCCATTTTCCGGTAACGATATTGGGAATATATTTTGCCTTCTGATCGGGCGTGCCGTACAGATCGATCATTTTTGCCGTACCGTTACCCATGCTGGCATAAACGAACAGGGCATAGTTGGCGGCAAGAAAGTATTGGGCGCAGGCAGCACTGACAAATCCCGGGGCCCCCTGGCCGCCCAACGCCGGGTCCATGGCAAGACTCTGCCACTCACCCTCCAGTATCAGACGATGGGCATCGTGAAAACAGTCGGGCACCTTGACGTTGCCCTTGTCAAACCGTATGCCCTGTTTGTCACCTTCAGCTAAGGTGGGAAGCATTTCCTTGATGGCCAGTGTACGCGCTTCGGTAATGATCATGTCGCAGGTTTTTTTATTGAAGTCTTTATAGATGTCATTCTTAAGAAGCGATTCTGCATCCATCTGTTCCCAGATCACAAAATCAAGATCGCGCCTGTCAACCAGTTGTTGTGCCATTTTTCCTTGTCTCCTTTTTTGTCAATTGCCTGTGGCTGGCACAGGCCAACTATAAAAACGTTTAGTTAACTAAGTGTTAAATATGATTATAATTAAACGAAAACGTGTAATTAATTACATTATATAATACATATCTATATGATATAATAGAAATATGTGTCAAGATAAAAAATAATAGAAAAATTTAATTTCTTGACATGGTAAACATTATTAGATAATTTCTATCGAATTAAGGATAATATCTCCAGATGCTAAGGATTGAATGATGAAAATCAGTGAATTGACAAAACGGACAGGTGTTTCCAAAGAGACCATCCATCACTATATTCGCGAAGGGCTTCTTAGAAAACCCAGAAAAACAGGAAAAAAAGCCGCAGATTATGGTGATGTCTATTTGCGCCAGGTTCGTTTGATAAAGGAATTGCGGGATAATTATTTTCTCCCCTTGCCGATCATAAAAAAAATACTCAAAGAGCAAAATAAACATACACCGTCGGAACAGTCTTCGTTTCAACTTCAGAGCGAATACCTGCGGCCCATCGAACGATTTATCCCCAGTGAAGTGGTCGGGAAGGATGCTTTTCAGGAGACCACCGGCCTGGGGCGTTATTGGCTCGACAATATGGAGGAGTGGGGAATTATCTCATCCAGCGTGAGAGATGGTGAACCGGTATACAGTCATGAAAATGTGATCATCGGAAGACTGATGGTGGATATGGACCGGCTGGGGTTCGGACCCAGGGACGGATATGACCCAAAAGGCTTGAAGCCGATTTCAGACTTTATTCAGAGCTACCTGATGGTGAGCACCCGTGAATACCTGGAGCGCAATGCCGAAAAGCTCAATTCACCGGATTTCAGGGAAAAAGGCAGCCAGTTTGCCGAACTGATGAGCCTCTTCCTTTATCACTTCTACCGAAAGATCGTGAAGGAAACGACGTCGACACATGGTGAAGTGTCATGATTTATACCCCAATATTGGTGCGCCATAAACAACATGACAAAGGTTACCAAACCATCCAAACGGGATGCTGGAGAGTACCTTCTCCGAATGAAATGAAAATTATAACAAGGGCGAATAAACCCAGTTTGGAGGAACCATGGCAACCAAGTTTTTCAGTGATAGAAATCTAAAGTTTGTTTTATACGAAGTGCATGATGTGGTGTCGCTCACGCAATACGATTATTATGCGGAGCACAACCGAAAAATGTTTGATATGGTCCTGAAGGCTGCCGGCAAGCTTGGCAAGGATCTCCTTTTCCCTGTATTTGAGGAAATGGACCGCAACCAGCCGGAGCTGGTAAACGGCGAGGTCCGGGTTCACCCCTCGGTTTGTAAAATAATGAAGGAATATGGTGAAGGTGGCTGGATTACCGCCCGGGTCCCTTTTGATCTTGACGGCGAACAACTTCCCCATTTGATGGCCGATGCCTGCGAATATATTTTTCAGAGTGCCAACTATTCTGCCAATGCTTACCCCGGTTTAACCACCGGTGCGGCCAACCTGATTGAAACCTTTGGAAGCAAAGAACTGTATGATACCTACACGCCGAAGATGTACAAAGGTCAATGGCAGGGAACCATGGCCTTGACCGAACCCGAGGCCGGGTCTTCCCTGTCAGATATTACCACCATGGCCGAGCCCACGGCTGAGGACTATTACAGCATCAAGGGGCAGAAGATATTTATCTCCGCCGGAGATCACGATGGTGTGGATAACGTGGTGCATTTGATGCTGGCCAAAATCGAAGGCGCACCGGTGGGTGTGAAAGGCATTTCCCTGTTTGTTGTACCGAAGAAGCGTTTTGGTGAAGACGGCCGCCTCGTATCAAACGATGTGGTAACCTCCGGCGTTTATCACAAGCTGGGGTATCGAGGATGCCCCATTGCACAACTCAGTATGGGAGATAAGAACGACTGTCGCGGATGGCTCGTGGGAAAACCCCATAACGGTCTGAAATACATGTTTTTGATGATGAACAGTGCCCGGATAGATGTGGGATTGGGGGCCGCTTCCATGGCAACCGCAGCCTACTACGCTGCTTTGGATTATTCAAAAACCCGTTGCCAGGGTCGCAACGTTTCTCAAAAGAATCCAGGTCTGCCGCCGGTTCCCATCATCGAGCATGCGGATGTCAAGCGTATGCTGCTGTTTCAGCGAGCCGTTATCGAGGGATCCTTTTCTCTTTTGATGCAGTGCAGCAAATACCTGGATCTGCAGCATGTGGCCGGCGATGCAGAAAAAACAAAATACAGCCTGCTGCTGGAAATTCTTACCCCGGTTGCCAAGAGCTATCCGTCGGAAATGGGTGTTCAGGCCATCAGTCAGGGCCTTCAATGCCTCGGAGGGTCGGGCTATTGCGACGATTATCCCCTGGAGCAGTATTATCGTGACGCCCGCATTCATCCGATCCACGAAGGTACCACCGGCATCCAGGCCATGGATCTTCTGGGCCGCAAAGTGCTTATGCAGAACGGTCAGGCGTTTAACCTGTTCACCGGTGAATTGCAGGCAACTATCTCCACCGCAACAAAATTTCCGAATCTTCAGGGTCATGCACAACAGCTCAAGGATGCATTGGCAAACCTGGAAAACGTAACCGACCACTTATTGGAGATTGCCCAGACACAAGGCCCTGAATATTTTCTGGCCGACGCCACCCTGTATTTGGAACTTTTCGGCATTATCGCCGTTTCCTGGCAGTGGCTGCTTCAGGGTATTGCAATTCAAAAAGCGTTGATCGATGGTGCAAAAAAGAAGGATTTAAATTTCTATCACGGGAAAATGATTGCCATGCAATATTTCCTTGAATACGAACTTCCGAAAACACTGGGGTTGACCGCACGCCTGATGCGATCTGATGGATTGACGGTGGAAATGCGGACCGAGCTGTTTAATGACTGAATTCCCTAATTCATCGAAAGGTATCACTTTTTTCAGAGGCCTATCCGGCGAGCAATGAGCTCTTTCATAATTTCGTTTGCTCCGCCATAAATACTCTGGACACGGGCGTCGACAAAATACCGCGAAATAGGAAATTCCTTCATGTACCCGTAACCGCCGAAGAACTGCAGGCAACGATCAGCAACTTCAAACTGCAAATCCGTAATCCAGTACTTGGCCATGCTGACTTCGCTGACGATTTCTTCACCAGCCATATGTCTCGGTATCAAATCATCCAGGAAAGAGCGCGCCAGTTGAATTTTGGTCATCATCTCGGCCATGCTGAAGCGTGTGTTCTGAAATTCACCAATCGATTGTCCGAAAGCCCGGCGTTTTTTTACATAGTTCAAGGTTATATCAAAGGCTCCCCTGGCTGCGGCAAAGGCGCCGATGGCTATTATGAGCCGTTCCTGTTGCAGGTTTTCCATCAGGTATTTGAAACCGCACCCTTCGGCACCCAGAAGGTTTTCAATTGGAACCCGGCATTCATCGAAAAAGATTTCTGAAGTATCCTGTGCATGCAGACCGATTTTATTCAGCTTC
>QMMS01000332.1 GCA_003647375.1 Deltaproteobacteria bacterium | reverse complement strand
TTGTCGAGGTTGCCGCAGCTACAAGGAAGATGCTGTTCCGCTATAGTGAACTATGCGGTATGGCATCTGACGCCGTAGATGCGGTAAGATCGGCAATCCCAACGGGTTTCAACTTTTAAGAATTCAAATGGATCAAATCCTTTGAAAATATTTCTAAATTCAATATTCTTAAAATTTGAAACGCTCACTTTAGGTACGATTCTATTCCGGCAATGATATCAGCTGCCGCTTCCATGGCCTTGTCCAGGTTTTCCGGATTGGGACCACCGGCCTGGGCCATATCGGGTCTTCCGCCGCCACCGCCGCCGACAATTACGGCTAATTTATTGACGATTTTGCCGGCATGATATTGACCGGTCAGGTCACGCGTAACAGCGGTAAGAAGCAGTGCCTTTGAGCCGGATCGGCTCCCCAGAACAATGATGCCGGATTTAATCTGTTCTTTGTATCGGTCGGCTATATTACGAAGGGCGGCCGGAGAATCAGCATCGATCTTTTTAACTAATAATTTGACATCATTAACTTTAACAACTTCATCTAAAACCTTAGATGAAGAGCGGCCTAATATTTTTGCTTTGAGTTGGTTGATATCTTTTTCGTTGTTCTTGAGTTGCTCCAATAGCTTTTGAATTCGTTTGGGGACGGCATCAGGCTTAACCCTCAGTATTCCGGCAGCCTCCTGTACCGCGTGGACTGTCTTCTGCAGATGGTTCAATGCGGCCTCACCGGTCAAAGCCTCGATTCTGCGAACGCCTGAAGCAATACTCGATTCACTGACAATTTTGAACAGCCCGATATTGCCGGTCTGTTTTGTGTGAGTCCCACCACAGAGCTCCTTGCTGAAATCGGCCAGGGAAACCACCCGGACCCGGTCACCGTATTTTTCCTCAAAGAGAGCTGTCGCACCTGATTTGAACGCATCTTCCGCATCCATCTCTTGGGTTTGAACAGCAACGTTATCCCTGATTCTTTTGTTCACAATAGACTCTATTTCATCCAGTAGATCCGGGCCAACCTGTGAAAAATGGGTAAAATCAAAACGGAACCTGTCCGGTGCCACAAGCGATCCCGCCTGTTTGACATGATCCCCCAAAACCTTTCTCAGGGCATGATGCAGAATATGAGTGGCCGTGTGGTTTGAGGCCGTGGCGTTTCTTTTTCCCATATCCACCGTTAACGTTACCTCTTCACCCCTTTGGATTTTTCCCGAAAGAACTCTGCCTCTGTGGATAATGAGGCCGGTGGGGTCTTTTATGGTATTGGTCACTTCCATCAAAAAGGAATGGTCGTTGTCGGATGCGGTGATGGTGCCTATGTCGCCGGCCTGCCCACCTGATTCACCATAAAACGGGGTTTTTCCCGTAACGAGCTCTACCTCCATGCCCTCTTCTATTGATGCCACTTCTTTGCCGTCTGAAACCAGGACAAGGATGGTGGCATCCAGGGTATTCTGATCATAACCCAGAAATTCGACGTTGACGCCTTTGGCGGAAAGCTCCCGGTAGGCATCGCCGAGTTCCGAAAAAGCCGTCACGGAACGTGACTTTTCCCGCTGTGCTTCCATGGCGGACTCAAAACCATCCATATCAAGCGCCATCTTCTCGTCTCTCACGACATCCCTTACGATATCCACGGGAAAACCGTATGTGTCGTAGAGCTTGAAGATAACACTACCCGGTACACAGTCGGTCCCTTTGGCTCGTAAATCTGAAAGCGTGTCATTCAGAAGGTTTAGTCCGAAATCAAGGGTCTCTGAAAAACGGGTTTCTTCGTTGTGGATGACATTGGTGATAAATGCTTTGGAGGCCATAAGATCCGGGTAGGCATCCTTCATGATGTCAAAGACCACACTGGCGGTAACATCCAGAAAAGGTTTGTCGAGACCTAACTTCCTGCCGTAACGGATGGCACGCCGCATGATACGTCGGAGGACATAGCCTCTAAAAACATTGGATGGCAGGACACCGTCACCGATCAAAAAGGCTGCTGCCCGACTGTGATCGGCAATAACCTTCATGGCCACGTCGTCTTCTGCCGATTCTCCCATTTTTTTCTCGGATAAATCTTCTACTTTTTCAATGATCGGCAGCAGCAGATCTGTTTCATAATTGGTAGGCACATCCTGAAGGAGTGTCACCATCCTTTCAAGCCCCAGGCCTGTGTCGATACTGGGTTTTGGCAGTGGTGTCATCTTTCCGGACGCATCCCGGTTGAATTGCATGAAAACCAGATTCCAAATCTCCAGATAGCGATCACATTCGCAGCCGACGCGACAATCGGGACGGCCGCACCCATAACTTTCACCCCTGTCCAGCAACAACTCTGAACAGGGACCGCATGGGCCGGTGTCTCCCATTGACCAGAAATTATCTTCTTCGCCGAACCGCACAACCCGTTCTTCGGGGATGCCGATACGTTGATGCCAGAGATCGTACGCTTCGTCATCGTCGAGGTAAACCGATGCGTACAGCTTTTCCCCGGGAAGCCCGTATCCATTGGTCAATAGATCCCAGGCAAATTCAATGGCTTTTTCCTTGAAATAGTCACCAAAGGAAAAATTTCCCAGCATTTCAAAAAAGGTATGATGACGTGCGGTGTAGCCGACATTTTCCAGATCGTTATGTTTTCCCCCTGCGCGGACGCATTTCTGCGATGTCGTGGCGCGAACATACCCCCTTTTCTCCTCACCCAGGAAAGCACGTTTGAACTGTACCATACCGGCGTTTGTGAAAAGAAGGGTTGGATCGTCCTGGGGGACGAGGGAGGAACTTCTAACAATCTTATGGTGGTGTTTCTGGAAGTATTCTAAGTATTTACGTCGCACCTCATTGCCGGTCATGATAAACTCCTAAACAGCATAAGTTTTTTGAGTATTGAAAATCTGGTAGCCTCGGCCAGATCAGAGATAATTGGCTATGCCGATGTCAATAATGCTTGAAATTCGAAGCACGAAATTCTAAATTCTAAACAATATCCAATGACTCAAATTCGAATGCTCAAAACATAGCCCAGTATACTCGAGCCTGCAGGTCATTTTTGGGACATTTGAGCATTTGATATTTGAATTTGTTTCGTATTTCGATATTCGGATTTAGAATTTATCATACGCTGAATGTGCATAATATTAAACCCTTACAGGGTTGAATCAGTGCCGGGCCCTTTGGACCCGGGTATCTAAACTTTGCCCTCTTTCGGTGTGTCACTGGCTGCATCCGTATTTTTTTCCTTTATGAGACCCACGGATGTCCGAATGGTATCCGACAATATTTCTAACAAGTCCTTGTTATCATGTAAAAATGATTTAACGTTTTCGCGACCCTGCCCGATCCTCTCACCATTATAAGAATACCAGGAACCGCTTTTATCGATGACGCCTGCTTCCACTCCCAGGTCGATAATTTCACCTGTTCGGGAGATACCTTCACCGTACATGATATCGAATTCAGCATTTTTAAAAGGGGGAGCCATTTTATTTTTGACTACCTTGACGCGCGTCCGGTTGCCGGTAATCTCCTGGCCATCTTTAATGGCTGTACTGCGCCTGATTTCAAGTCGCACGGAGGAGTAAAATTTAAGCGCATTTCCTCCGGTGGTGGTTTCAGGGTTACCGAATACCACACCGATTTTCATCCGTATCTGGTTGATGAAAATCAGTGATGTCATGGTTTTACTGATGGAGCCGGTGAGCTTTCGCAGTGCCTGGGACATGAGCCTTGCCTGGAGCCCCATGTGTGAATCACCCATCTCCCCTTCGATTTCCGCACGCGGTACCAGGGCAGCCACTGAATCGATGACAATGACATCGATAGCCCCGCTTCGAATCAGCATGTCGGTAATTTCAAGCGCCTGCTCACCCGTGTCCGGCTGTGCCACCAGAAGATCGTTACAGTTCACGTTTAATTTTTTGGCGTATGAAATATCCAGTGCATGTTCGGCATCGATAAACGCGGCAATCCCTCCCTGCTTCTGTGCATTGGCGACCGCATGCAGGGCAAGGGTTGTTTTCCCTGAAGATTCAGGTCCATACACTTCGGTGACCCGGCCCCTGGGCAGCCCGCCGATTCCCAGGGCCAAGTCCAGGGCAATAGATCCTGTTGAGATTACAGGAACATCTACGATTGGTTGACTGCCGAGCTTCATGATGGATCCTTTTCCGAACTGGCGTTCTATTTGAAGCATCGCCGTGTCGACGGCTTTTTCCTTATCGGGTGAGATAGTCATTTTATCCTCCTGCTTGAGCTGTCCATGGGGTAATTAAACACGTTGATTCTGCTATAAGCTATCCTTATCGGGTTCCGATGATCAAGTACCAATTGATCACCGTTTATCCCGATCATTTCATGAAATGGATCGGTTTCCGAGAGGCATCTCGTAAAGCTTACTGTACTTGGCCCCCCCTGGGAGTAGGTCACTTTTAAACAGCACCATCCGTTCCACTGCAAACGGGTCTGATGCAAACCCTTGATGGATCCGCAAAGCATCCGCCAAGCGTTTCGGATCAATTCGTTTTTTGATGCGACCGATCGTCAAATGTCCCGTGAAGAAACGCTTATCCGCTGTAAATCCCAGTGGATCCAGAGCAATTTCCACGGACCGGTGCAGATATCTGACGGCGTCCGCCTGACCTGCTATTCCTGTCCAAAGTATTCGCGGTTGTCTTATATTTGGAAAAACACCCAAACCCCTGGGTAGCAGTTCAAACACAGGGGTTTGTCCCACACTCTCTGTCAGAACGTTCCCGATAGCTTCGACATGAACAGGATCGACATCACCCAGAAACTTCAATGTCAAATGCATGTTCCGTGGTTTCACCCAGCGAATGCCGAACCGGTAGGACGTGAAATCATGCTGCAGTCTCCGGAGATCAGTCCGTATATTCCCCGGCAGTTCGATAGCGACGAATGTCCTGAATTTAGTCTTCATTAACCGTATTCTATTCTGTCATTTCAGACCTGGTCCTTATAGGGTTGAATCAGTGCCAGGCCCTTTGGACCCGGGTATCTACCTTCTGGGCAGTGTGCTCTGAGGCTCTCCCAATAAGAACTTGCCGGCGGAGATCCGATTTTTGAGTAAGTTAGCTATTTCGCGTGCCCTGACCATACTTGAAAGGGGAACTGTGGGAATACGTTTG
>QMMS01000331.1 GCA_003647375.1 Deltaproteobacteria bacterium | reverse complement strand
CGGAGAACTTCAGATCCTGCGTTGCTGAGGGTTCGAAGTAAAAAACTACGACTTGACTTCGGCTGAGCTCAGTCGATGCCCACACTCAGACGCCTTGACTCTGAAGCCCTCCGGCTTTTGCAACACTGGGGTTATAAGCGACGAAGTCGCGTCATATAAATTCGCAAGGCGAATTTATTTCCATACAATCTTAGGCGTCTTCCTTTCCGGCAAGCGATAATATCTGGTTTTGGGGTGCCCGATCATCATGGGGTAATAAAAGGGAACATTGTCTGCAAGGCCTAACCGTTCCCTGATGGGCAGATGGGATCGCATGGCGCCGTACAGCAAGCCTGCCCAGCAGGTGCCCAGACCGAAAGAAGGCGCCGCAAGCTCCAGGTAGGAAAGTGCCAGGGTCACATCCACCAGGCCATTGCTGGCTTCCTTGGGTGCGGAGGCGAGGATCAACCCGGGCGCATTTCGCAAAACCGCATCAAACCCCATGTCCCAGGCGCCGGCGATGATGGGCATATAGGGTGCGTATGCAGGTTGCGGATCTTTCTCTAATATTCCTTTTATCCAGTCGATGACCAGTCCGGCTATTTCATGGATTTTTTCCTTGTTCGTAAAAACAGTCCACTCCACCAGCTGGGAATTGCTGGCCGTGGGGGCATAGCGGCCGATTTCGATCAGTCCTTTCAGGGTATCCTTTTCAACGGGCTTATCCTTGAAAAATCGGATCGATCTGCGGGAACGGAGAAATTGAATCGTTTGATCCGCGTTAATAACATGCTCCTTTTTCAGCGGCACACAGTTTTCCAGTGGGACTTCCCGGTGACTCAAGGCACCATGGGGACATATCGCAACGCAGTGCCCGCATCGCAGGCAGAACGCATCACTGCCCGGAACAATTCCGGGGCCATTGTCTTTATCAATCTGGATGATTGCCATGGGACAGTCCGCAGCGCATATCCCGTCTTTTTTGCATTTTTCGTTATCTACAATTAAAAGTGTCACGTGGTTCCTTCTCTTTTATGTTTTTAAGCGACATCGTCGCGTCACATAAATTCGCTTTGCGAATTTATAGCATTATTTGATTTCTTGTTGATCGTGATTCACCGGCAGAAATGACCCGTATGGCCGGCTTTCCTCTGATCGGACACTTGTTTTCGCAGATTCCACACCCGGTGCACCGTGTCAAGTCCACCTGGGGCAGCTTGACTTTCAAGCGTTTTCCCCCGGGACCCTCGACCCAGTCTTCAAAAAAATAAATTGCCTTGGGCGAGGTGGGGCAGTGCTCTTCGCACACAATGCAGGGAGTGTTCCCGGACCAGGGGAGGCATCTTCCCCGATCAAAATGGGCTGACCCGATGCGAATGGGTGTTTCGATCTTTTGCGTGGTAGAGATCTCCTGGATTGCCTGGGTCGGGCAGACAGACCCGCACAGGGTGCAGGTGTGCTCGCAGTACCCATGAGTCATCAACAGTGTGGGGGTCCAGAAGCCGGCCATGCCGGCTTCAGTAAAAGTGGGGTTGATTGCGTTGGTGGGGCAGGCCTTCATGCAGAGGCCGCAACGCTGGCAACGTTTGAGAAATTCATTTTCTGTAACCGAACCGGGCGGTCGGATGAGATTGGCGTGGGATACCGCATGGATATTGCCGTCAAGGCTCCCGAAAAACGGTAGTGATACGCCTGCAGCCAATCCTCCCAGTAGCGCCCGTCTGCCCATGTCCGGCAGTTTTCGCTCCTTTCCGGGTCGATGGAAGGTGAATTTCAGGGCGTTTTCAGGGCATGTGTCAAAACAGTTAAAACAGGTCAGACACTCAGCGGGTTGCCAGTCAACCCCGGGAATGGGTTCTGCCGCTCCCTGGCAAGTCATGACACATTTCCGGCATTGTGTACACTTGGCAAGATCTTTGTCCAATCGAAGACGGCTGAATCCGGAAAATAATCCCAGTAATGCGCCCAGAGGGCAAAGTGTCCGGCACCAGAAGCGCGGTCTTACCCGGTTGAGGAAGAGGATGACGAGAAAAAGAATGCCGATGATCCATCCGGTTTGGAAAGATTTGAAATCAAATCCAAAGACCGGCCATACCAGCATCTCGCCGTAGCTCATGAGGTTTAGAATTTTGATGTCGCTGCCGGCCAGCAGTCCGAAAAACTCGGCCAGACCATTTCCAAGGCCCGGGATAACGGCCAGTGCCAGGGATCGGAAGAGAAATGAAATTGGGTCCATCCATCCGGCGATATTGAGACCGAATAGGGATGAAAAAAGCACGGTCACCAATATGGCATATTTGATTTTCTGGGATGCGGTCTTGCGGTTGGCATGAAAAAGCTGTTTTTCCTTAAGGGATGATTTGAAATAACTGATCATGTGGTGGATGGTTCCGAACGGACAGATGAATCCGCAAAAAACCCGGCCTAATAACAGGGTCATCGCCAGGACAGCCATGGCCCAGGCAAATCCTTTGATCCACAGGTGACCCGAAATGAGCGAGGTCAGCCATACGAGGGGGTCGATCTGAAAGAAAAAAGTGATCGGTTTTTCAATACGTATTTCCTGGGATTCTTCCATGGACTGGGTGTAATCGACAACGATGTTCAGGGGTAGGCGGCTCTCCACCAGCAGAAATAGAAAGAGGCATAAGAAAAACGCCTGGCTCGTTCGACGTATCCAGATCAGATGCTTGGACTTCAAACGGAGACCTCGTGCTGTAATGGAATGTCAACGTCATACGTGCCAAGCTGCCATTTCCTGCCCAGGCGGATGAATCCGATATCATCCGGTGCATAACCGAAAAGTCCGGCTGCCCGTGCGTCTGCCGCTACAGGATCGTTGCTCAGGATGAGCCGGTTCATGACAGTCACATCGGCCATGCTGCCACCTGAAGGACCATTTTGAGTCATTACACGCGTGGCGTCGATGAGGGTGATGGTTGGTTTGAAAAACTGGGCCAGATCGACAATGGTCTGGTGAATGTCCTGGTGAAGTGCGTACCGTCGACCGCCAACAGCGCCGATCCAGTTCTTCATCCCCAGGGTCAGGTCGCTCAGGCCGTGGACCTTTGCAACGGGCAGATTAATGAGTTTGTCTGCTTCTACAATGGGAGTGAATACCGGCCACACATCCAGGCGGTGCCCGTTCAGGTTCATGTCACGCATGAGGGAGGATCGCGGAAACACCAGGTCTGCACCGGTTTCCCTGGCAACCGATCCCGCACCGGTAACAGCGAAACATCGCCTGGCGCCATGAATGGTGTGATCGGCTATCCTGACCTTTTTGGCACCGGCCTCCTGACACAGTTCAATGACGGACTTTAATACCTCAGGGTGGGTGGTAGCGGCCAGTTGGGGGGCCCGTGCCCAGGAAATGTTGGGCTTGATGACAACGACATCCCCTTTGGCTATGAATTGTTGCATTCCGCCGGCAGCATCGAAGGTTTTGCGAACCAGGTCTTTGATGGCATAGCCGGGCGTCTGACCCTTGGCATCGACAATGAACGATTCCTGCCCGGTATCTGCCATGACTGACCGGGGCAGATTAAAGGGTAGGGCAGGGCTGCCCGCCAGTGCAATACCGCCGGAGAACTTCAGTATTTTCTTGATGGATTCTCTTCGGGTGATGGGATGGTTTGTCAATATCATGCTGCCCGCCTTTAATAGGAATTAAAAATAACGAAGCCTTAAACAAAAAGAAGGGGTCTGTTGCAGCCTATCGATAATCCCTGTGCGACCTCAGA
Source organism: Deltaproteobacteria bacterium (assembly GCA_003647375.1). The sequence goes on along the minus strand of QMMS01000331.1, from coordinate 1,440 downwards.
CAGTTTCACGGTCGCATAGGGATCACCCATCGGCCTAGAGCGGTACATCCTTTTGGTTTATAAGTCTAAAAAACAATACCATCGACCACCACGCGGTGGCAATAAAAAAAATGGATCATCTCTAAAGGAAATGATCCATTTTTTTAAAGTGACAACATCGCGATAAATAATATCGCGCAGCGAAATTATTATTTGTGTTCGTACATATGCACATCCCGCTGTGGAAAGGGGATGGAAACGCCGGCCTCGTCAAAGGCTTTCTTGATATTTTCTATGGCGTCGAAACGGACATTCCAAAAAGTTTCAATGTTTGCCCAAGGCCGAACGACAAAATTGACACTGCTGTCTGCCAGCTCGGATACGGCGATCTGCAGGGGTGGATCTTTCAGAATTCTGTCATCCTTGCCAAGGACATCTGCTATGATTTGTTTGGCCTTGTCTATATCATCCTTGTAACTGATTCCAAAGACCATGTCGACACGGCGCGTTCCTTTCACGGTATAGTTCACGATGTTGCCGCCGGTGACGCCTGCGTTTGGGATGATAATGGCTTTGTTGTCGGGTGTTATCAGGGTGGTGGTGAAAATCTGAATCATTTCGACGGTTCCGGCAACACCGGCCGCCTCTACATAGTCCCCCACTTTGAACGGTTTGAAGATGAGCATCAGGAACCCAGCGGCAAAGTTGGACAGGCTGCCCTGTAATGCCAGACCGATAGCAAGACCGGCAGCACCCAGGATGGCAATAAAGGATGTGGTCTGGATTCCCAGTTGGCTCAGAGCAGCGATGATAACGAATACGAGCAAGGCCATATAGGTCAGGTTCCCCACAAATCCGGTAATGGTGGGATCGATGTTCTTCTTATCCATCAACTTTTTAGTAACCGATTGAAACCCTTTTGCAACCCATCGACCGATAATAAGTATGGCGATGGCTGCAATGACTTTAACACCGTATAACATGACAAGATCATAAATTTTCTGAAGTGTCTCTTCCATTATTATTTTCCTTTCAATGTTTGACCTAATTTGACTTTTTACCACTCGTCAATGGATCGACAAGGTGGCATCACGATAAAATCGTTAGATAATTTTATTTCTTAACACGCCTTTAAATAGGAGCGCAAATAAATTATACCCAAGATGAGCGTTTCAACTTTTAAGAATAAGGGATTTAGAAATAATTTCAAAGGATTTGATTCATTTGAATTCTTAAAATTTGAAACCCGTTGGGTTTGCCGATCTTACCGCATCTACGGCGTCAGATGCCATGCCGCATAGGCCACTATTTGGTCTTCGCTCTTCAAGCTACGCCCCAACAAGAGCGGAACAGCATCTTCCTTGTAGCTGCGGCAACTTTGACAATCGCTCAATTTAGGTTAGAACAAAATCCTGGAATCAGGGTGTTTCTTTTGCCATTTGTCCCATCGGGTATCTTTGG
>QMMS01000330.1 GCA_003647375.1 Deltaproteobacteria bacterium | reverse complement strand
CCGATATGATGGTTCTTTGGGCGTCCCCGAAAACAATGGCCGTTTCGACAACCCCACCACGCTGCGCCATGCCGTGAATTTCACTCATTTTGACCGGAATGTCGGAGAGCAGTGCCGCTTCCCCCAATACCTTTGATGCCAGAAGGTTCCCCTGGCCGCCCACCGCAACGATGATCAATCTTGTTGTATCCATGTTTTAAAATCCTATTGTCATTTTTTTAAGGGTAATATGGCATTCTCGGGACATATCTGGGCGCAGACCGCGCAGCCCACGCAGGTGTCCGGGTCGATCACGGGTTTTTCGTCCTTGAGAGAAAAAGCAGGGCAGGTGAAGGTGGTGATGCATTCCCTGTGGTTTTTACATTTATCGCTGACGTAAAATGCGCGGGGTTTGAGCTGTTTAAGGCTCTTGGCGAACAGGGTACAGGTTTCCTGGGCAATGACCACCGACACCCCTTTATAGTCCAGGGCCTCTTTTATGGCGGCGATGCTTTTTTTCAGCTTGTAGGGTTTAATAAGTGAAACATGCTGCACACCCATGGCTCTAACAAGTGCTTCAATGGAGATACGACCGTTCCCGCTGAGGTTGAAATTTTCCATAACAACACCGGGATTGGGCTGGTGGCCGGTCATAGCCGTGGTGCCGTTGTCGAGAATGACGAGGGTAAAGTTGTGGTTGTTGAAAACAGCGTTGACCAGGCCGGAAATGCCCGAGTGGAAAAAAGTTGAATCGCCGATGAAAGCGATGACTTTTTGGTCGGTTGCCTGGGAAAAACCGCAGGCGGAACTCACCGAGGAACCCATGCAGATAACGAAATCACCCATGGCCATGGGCGGTAGAAACCCGAGGGTGTAGCAGCCGATATCCGTCGGGTGGATGACATCCATTCCTTTTGCCGCCTGTTTGATGGCATAAAAGGTTGCCCGGTGCGAGCACCCGGCACAAAGATTGGGCGGCCGTTGCGGTATTTCCGGCACATCCGACAGGTCCGTCATTGCTGGAGCCGTGTGGGGCACATCGAAGTAGGTGGCAATGTTCTGCCTGACCTGGGCGGGATTGAATTCATACAGGCGCGAAAAAAGATCGTCGCCCTTGCCGTGGATGGGAACGTTGAGTTTTTCTTCCTGGTCAAACACCTTGATCATCTCTTCCATGTAAGGTTCGCCTTCTTCCACCACCAGGATTTTCCGGCAGCCCTTGATGAACTGTTTGACCAGAGCCGCAGGCATGGGGTGGGAGAACCCGATGCGCAGAATCTTGACTTTTTCTTCTATGCCCAGATCCTTGACGGCATCTGTGACATAGCTGTAGGAGACGCCGTTGCAGACGATACCCCAGCTGCCGTCGCCATCGGTAAAGTTGTATGCCGAACTGTCGGCAATCGCTTCCGCCTTTTTAATGTTTTCCAACAGCTTCGCGTGCAGTTTCCGGGAAACTGCGGGTACGGTTACACAGCGCATGGGATCTTTGATGAACGTGCCTTTGACCACACGCTGCGGGATCTGTTTTAATTCCACGATACCCGTGGAGTGATTGATCCGGGTGGTGGTACGGAAGATAACCGGTTCTTTGAGCTTCTCGGACAGGTCGAAAGCGTAAGGTATCATCTCCTTGGCTTCCTCCACCGTGGAGGGTTCGAGGATGGACAGGCCCGAGAGCTTTCCGTAATAGCGACTGTCCTGCTCGTTTTGGCTGGAAAACATGAAAGGGTCATCGGCAACAACGATCACGAGACCCGCGGTAACACCCACGTATGCCAGCGTCATGAGCGGATCGGCGGCAACATTGAGGCCGACGTGCTTCATCATACACATGGTGCGGACACCCGAATTGGCGGCGCCTGCAGCGACTTCAAGAGCCACTTTTTCGTTGGTGCTGTATTCAAAATACAGGTCGCTTTCATGTGATATCTGGAAAAGAGCCAATGAAATTTCAGAAGAGGGTGTTCCGGGGTAGGTCGAACCGAATGCGATCCCTGCTTCGATCGCCCCCCTGGCTATGGCTTCATTGCCGAGAAGCAGCATTTTCTGACCGGGATTGTCGCTGAGAAGTTTATGCATTGTATGATCCTTGATGAATGTGACCCGGATGAGGAATTCTGCATCCAAGGCCGGAAAAAAGTGATAGATAAAGGAAATTTTGAAGCTACATTACAGCTACAATGCGGTTATGTCAAGATAAAATGTTGACCGGTGAAAGGCGAAAATTCAGCTTTACGGCACCGTCGAAATAATATTGCTATTACACTTCCAGGTCACGGCTGTGCCCCTGATTTTCTTAATTTTTTTGCCATCCATGCTAGCGGATAGGTGTGATAATTCTATAAAAATAGCTTGATGTTCCTGGTTGTCTTCGGCCGAGCATGAAAATGGGTTGAAAAACGAGCTAAATATCATTATATTATATCTACAAGCAAAAATATCAACGCCTGTTTTTGACGTCACACCGACACTGACCTGATCCTGATTCGCAGAATGCCCAACGCATCTGTAGAAAACAGAATATTGCCCTCAAGTTACCCACCTCATGGTTTGTGAAGAAATAAGTTCGCAAATTTTCAGCGTTCAGGCGCCCGCTCAGCAAGGCACGAAAATGCAGAAATATCTGGCATATGTCGAATTTTCGCAACACCGCTGAGCGGGATGGATGGGCGCTGAAAATGTGAAGTTATTTTTGAACGAGCCTTGGCACAGCGATGACCATGGGAAGCGAAATGCCCCGGCACACCATTCACCAGGAGCGAACATCACTGTCCCGGGCACGGGTTTCCCACCCTGAAAATCAGATCTTATTGTCTCTATTAATGATAACAGACATTTCCCTGGACTGAGTGTCGCAAATTTAAGAGAGGGAGGTTAAAGATGGCTACCAAAAAAATGAACTCGGCACTTCATCATCACATGTTTGAACTCAAGGCCGCCAAAAGACGCTTTGAAAACGCATTTCAGGGTGTGGCCAGGATGATCCTCGACAGCGATATCGACAAGGTGACCGTAAATGGCAAATCTACATATGATTTCAGCATATTCCGGAAGGGAAAGAAGCATGTGATCGGTATGTATGACGAGATCAACAGTTTCGTCTCTTATGTCAAGGATGCCGCCGAGGGCGGTTCTTCCAAGGAGATGGCCTACGTGCTCGTGGGCGAACCGGGAAACGGTAAAACCTTCTTTGTCGAATTTGTGTGTGAACGATACCGTCACTTCTTGTCCCAGGCAGGAAACCGCAAATACACATTCCGATTCAAAGGCATGGATAAACTGGGAAGCTACGGCAGGATTGCAACGGTAGAATCACAGACCTACGAAGACCCGGCCATCCTGGCCATGAACCTGTTCGAAAACAGGGTTGAAAACAAAGAATATCTCGGCACCGTATTCGGGTTCAGCGACCCTGAAATCGAGCTTCTTTATGAAAATTACCGTCCCCTGGGTGCCTGTTCCGGTTATATATGGAATGATATCCGTAATTTTTCGGATGGTGACATTGATAATATGCTCAAATTGGTTGAAATTTTTCCGGTTCCGCTTATGGAAAGCTTGGGAACCGTAACCGGAAAATATCCGGCCAAAGACAAGATCACTTCTTCAGCTGTAGACCTCCTTGGAGAAGAGTCCATTCAGCGCCTGCTGCACATCATAGACACCAACAATCCTTACCGATTCGACTTGAGACGCGGCGCCCTGGCCCGTGTGGCCGGCGGTGGAATCCACTTCAGCGACGAAATTTTCAAAAATAAAAAGGATCTGGTGCAGGTCTACCTCGGTGTCATCCAGAACCGCAACATCGAAATCGACGGATTCAAATGGCCGATTGACTCGTTAATTGTCGCAACGTCCAACAATTCCGAGTTCAACCGGTTTCTGGAAGAAAAAGAAGAGGCGCCGATCGTGGACCGCTGTAGGATATCCTACATATCCCACAACACCAATTACAGGCTGCAGAAAGACCTCACCAATTACGCCATCGGCAGCGATGTCAGGACGACGTTGATGCGCGAACTGCTTCATCAGGATCCCAACCTGAACTATGCGGCCTCGGCAGCGGCAGTCATGACGCGATTGCCGCGTTCGGAAAAACTGACCCCCATAGAAACCATGAAACTGGCTGCAGGTGAAGTCGCCGGGGAAAAGAGCATCAAAACACTCTCCGAAGTCATCGATACCTTGAATCAGAACCCGGACATTACCAAACGTTTTGGTCAAAAAGGGCTCGGACAGCGGAATCTTGGACGCTCGATCCAGTTGCTCATCGAAAGTTCGGAAACCAACGAGGGTCGCTGCATGTTTGCTTACGATATATATAAGGCCCTGGAGCGGGTGATTTTGGATTATGTGACAGACGCCAACGACAGATCCAAGTATCTCGAGGATCTGAAAACGGCTAAAGGACTCTACCGAGAGCGCATCATGACCGAGATGTTCAATGCCTATATGGATGAACCGTTGGCTATCCGCAAGGATGTGCTTAATTACGTGAACATGATTATCGGTATCGATGCTGAAAATCTGGGGGTGGATAAAATGTGGAAATACAAGGACCCGCAGACGGGTGAACTCAAAGCACTCAAGGTGGACGATCGCTACATAAAAAGTGTGGAGGAACGGCTGGGATTGAAAACCGAGGAGCAGCGGGAATCTTTCCGCACATCCATACGCAAGATATATGGTCAGAAAATTTCAGTGGACCCGGATTACGACTTCATGGACAATCTGGAACTGGTCAAAGCGGTAACCGATGTGCGGTTGAAGTCGGACATTGCCGGTGCCGGCAGCCTGATCGGGGCCCTGGCTAACCGTACCAACGAAGAGAATCAGAAACTATATGACCGCATGATCGACACGATGCTCAACAAGTTGGGCTATTGCAGGACCTGTGCGCAGAAAACGATTGAGTATTTCTGTACCCAAGAGGATGAAAAATAAAATTGCTGGGACAATTATATTTTTCATCCTGTGGCGGCTTCGCCGCATGATATCTATTTATTAACATATTTCGTGCTTTCATATTTTCGTGCTTTCGTGATGAAAGATTGTTCTTCTTACCAGCTTACCTGATTTAGGAGAAGTAAAGTGGACCAGAAGCTTCTCAACATATTGGCAGAACTCAAGGCCCGCGGATTGAGTAAAGCGCAGGAGCAGAAGATCCTGGCGGAGATCCGTT
>QMMS01000329.1 GCA_003647375.1 Deltaproteobacteria bacterium | reverse complement strand
CCCATTCCCCAAATGGGACATTAAAATCTGAAAGGAGCCCCTATGCCGATACCGGGAAATTTACTAACGACCGCCATGGCGGTCATGCCTCACACAGACGTGAATCGAGCGCTCAATGCCGCCCTGTCTATGGATATACCTTTCTGGCCGCAGCTACCGAACTACAATTACTATGAAGATATGTACGTTCAGGCATCAGAACATTTTCCGGGAATCCTGCTGGATTTGGAAAAACGAACCCTGAGGTTTTCACTTGATAAATTTATCGAGGAGTTTGAAGAAGCCCAGGCCCGGTTTGATGATCCCTCCTATTTTGATATCAGTCCGACATTTTCGGTGGTATATCATCGGTTTTTAGACCTCGATCTATCAAGCCGGCCTGCGATTCGAGGCCAATTGGAAGGACCGATCAGTTTTGGATTCAATATTCTCGACCAGGATGAACGGCCAATCCTTTTTGATGATACTATTCGCCCGTTCATGATGGAATTTATGACCAAACGCATTAATGTGCAATTGAAGCGCCTTAAAAAACGAAATGCCAATGCATTTATGTTTATTGACGAACCGGGCCTACAATTTCTGTTTTCAGCGATGTCCGGTTATGAAGATCGAAAAGCCAAAAAGGACATGGATGATTTTTTTGCCATGATCGATCGCCCCCGCGGCGTTCATTTGTGTGGCAACCCTGACTGGGATTTTTTACTGAACACTGATCTTGACGTGCTTTCTTTGGATGTGTTCACCAACGGAGAGATATTTGCTTCCTATGGGGACAGCATCAAGCGCTACCTGAAACGCGGCGGCATTCTTGTGTGGGGTATAGTGCCAACCAGTTTTGAAGATTTTTCAAAATCGAACACAGCGGCACTGGGAAAACAGCTTGAAGACATCTGGAATCAACTGGCCCGAAAAGGCATCGATTTAGACATGATGTTGCGTCAAAGCCTTTTGTCGCCGGCAACATGCTGTCTGGTCAATCCGGACAAGGAATTAACGGTCGAAAAGGCTTTTACCATGATCAATGAACTTTCTCAGTTTTTAAGAGAAAAGTTTGGATTTCATTAGAAATCGGTATTTTTGTGTTTTGTGATCAAAGTGTTATTAACCCGGCAAGTAAATAGCCAAATTCCGTCATGCCGGACTTGATCCGGCACCCAGTATTTTTCTGGATTCCTGCCTCCGCAGGAATGACAACCTTGAGGTATTTTACTGCCAGAGTAATATCAGTAGAAATTGATGTGTTGCCTCGGAAAAAAAATGGGCAGCAGAAAATTAATCCTGCTGCCCCAGGTATTACCGATGCACACATTTTATAGTGCCTATCATGTTTTACCTTACGATGCTTCGCTTTGTCTTGCCGAGCCTTTCCACGCTAAGATTTACCCTTGCGAATATCCCCTAACCCGGTCATGCCCAACCTGACCTTGCTCAACACCATGCCTCGCTTTGTCTTGCCAAGTCTTCCTACACTGAACTCCACTCTTGCGAGTTTTACCCGGCATAGTCATTCAAAGCCTGACCTTGCCACAATTAATCGATTGAAGAATAACTCAAAACAAATTTTTCTTAGTAATTCAAGGAGATGAATAGCTAGTAATCTTTTTATTACCATCATCATCTAAATTGCACTGATATCCTGGCAACCATTTCCCCTGGACTTCACGTAGCATGACGCACCATAAACAGGAAAGAAATGTCTTTCCTTGACTTTGGCGAATACTTTTATTACACAAATAGCACTTTCTATCCTTCAGCACTGAACTCTTTATAGATTTTAATCATGCAAAAAAAATCATGGAAACCTTGGGCGCTGTTGGCACCGGCTGTCAGTTCAGTATTTTTTTTACTGGTCATCCCTGTGTGCTTCATTGTTGTTTACAGTTTCTGGCTGCGCGCGCCCAGTGGAGCCGACATCCCCGCCTTTCAGTTCGGCAATTACGCCAAATTCTTCGAAGATTTCTTCTATCCAAAAATACTTATTCGCACGATCCGCATATCCTTCGAAACCGTCCTCCTCTGTCTTGTCATGGGGTATATCCCCGCCTATTTTTTCTACCGCAGCGAAAGCCGTTATAAACAGGCCTTTCTTCTGCTCATCATGCTGCCGTTTTGGGTCAGTTTCATCATTCGTACCATGAGTTGGATCAACATCATGGGTGATTCGGGACTGATCAACCACTTCCTGTTGAAAATCGGTCTGATTCAATCACCCATATCCATGCTCTACAATGAGTTCACGGTGCTCATGGGATTGATCATGTATCTGCTGCCGTTTATGGTCTTGAATATCTATGTCAGCCTGGAAGGTATCGACAAAAACCTCCTCGAAGCCGCACGCTGCATGGGCTGTACCGAATGGCAGGCGTTTCGGGAAGTAACACTCCCCTTGAGCCTTCCTGGTGTCAGCGCCGGTTGCCTGCTTGTCTTTGTGCTGACGGCCGGGACGTATCTGCCGCCCATGATACTGGGCGGTCCGGGAAATGACATGATCGCCAATCTCATTTTCAAGCGGATCATCGGAACGCTGGACTGGCCTTTCGGCTCAGCCATCAGTGTCATCCTGCTTTCTCTTTTATTTGTGATTGTGTGGACCTACAACCGTTACTTGGGAATCAATCAGATATTCAAAAGCCTCCAGGGTAATTAGAGCATGAAAAAAATCTCAATAGGTTGGACCTTGATCAGGATCTATACAGTTCTCGTCTACGTATTTTTGTTCGCCCCCATTGTCGTCGTCATCGCAATTGCATTCAACCCCAAGCAATTCGGCATCTTCCCCATGGAGGGCATTAGTTTTCGGTGGTTCATCAAACTGGCACAAAATGAAGCGATCATTGACGCATTCAAAAACTCCCTTGTCCTGGGCTCGCTGACGGCGGTATTCTCCACCGCCATCGGTATTCTTGCGGCACTGGCATTTATCCGCTTCGATTTTCGCGGGAAAAACACCATCAACACGCTCCTGCTTTCACCGATCATGATTCCGGAAGTGGTTTTAGGTGTTGCCCTGCTGCTGTTCCTGCGATGGCTCCAACAGCCCAAGAGCTTTGCCCTGCTGTTGATCGGGCATGTGGTGCTGACGCTGCCCTATGTACTCTTGATCGTTCAGGCCCGTCTGGTGGGTATAAAGAAAGAGTACGAGGAGGCGGCAAAATCCCTGGGCGCCAACCCATTTCAGACCTTTATGGAGATCACTTTCCCGCTTTTACTGCCTGCCATTTTGGCCGGCGCCCTTTTTTCTTTTACTATTTCGTTTGACGATATCACGGCGACTTTGTTCTGGGCCACGGCACAAAATCAAACCGTTCCGGTGAAAATATTCAGTATGCTGAGAAATTCTATCAGCCCGGAGATCAATGCCCTGGGGGCCATCATGATCGTGCTGACTGTCGCTACCCCTTTGCTCGCAGGATATCTGTCACGCAAATTTTCTAAAGTAAAGGAATAAGCTCACAACCATTTACTGAAAGGAGGACAAATGACCAAGGTAAACAAAGAAAAACTGGACAGGGTATATGAGGCGTATAAAAACGGCACCATCAGCCGGCGTCACTTTCTCAAGTATCTCGGACTTGCCGGCGCCACCATCGGATTGGTGGGATCACCTTTCGGGAATGTAGCCAAAGACGCCTGGGCAGCAAAATCCATCCGATTTGATGGATGGGGCGGCTCGGTATCCGAATCATTCAGAAAATACGCTTTCAAGCCTTTTACAAAGGCTACGGGCATCGAAGTCATCGATGGAGAATTCGGTGACATGAACTCCTATCTGACACGGGTCAAAGCATCATACCCACCGGGTGGGGAGTTCAACATCGCTCATCTAAGCGCCGTCTTCGACTATGCCCGCTATGCAGACTTGGGATTTGCTTCGGTACTGGATGAATCAAAAATTCCCAATCTGAAAAATGTCATGGAATCAATGATCAAGCCCTTACGGGCTATCACCAAGGGCACCCTCTCGGCCGTCCCCTATGACCTGGGACAGACCGGTATCGCCTACAACAGCAAGTATATCAGCAAAGAAAAGGCCGAAAAGCTTGGTGCCTCATTGCTGTGGGACAAAAGCCTGAAAGGCAAACTGGGCAGTTGGGGCGGCGACTTTAGAACCAACATGTGGTATGCAGCACTGCACACCGGCCAGAGCCCCAACAACATTACCGACCTGAAAGCCATATGGGCGGCATTGCGTGAACAGCGTGGCTTGATGAAGAAATATTGGAGTTCAGGCGCCGAGTTAATGAGCCTGCTGGCCAATGGGGAAATCTATGCCACGGTAGCCTGGTCCGGACGCGTGGCCGCACTTCAGCAGGAAGGTCACCCCATCGGGTATCTCTCCCCCAAGGGCACCTACTCCTGGATGGAGTATCTCTTCGTCCTGAAGGGCACCGATATGGAGATCGCTCAGAAACTGCTCAATTTCATGCTGGAGCCGGCTGCTGCCATTGCTGTGGCCGAGGGGCAGAATTATCCACCCAGTCTGGATCCGTCCAAAGTGACATTGACGGACAAAATCAAGAAAATGCCGGCCTTTGATCCCACCGGCAAACTGGACGGGTACCTGTTTGCCAATCCATCTTATTGGAATTCCAATCAGTTGGAATGGACGGAGAAATGGGACAGGATCAAGGCTGGCAGTTAGTGTCGATCCATAAAAAGCAACTGACAGGGGCCGACGTCTTTAAGCATGAGGCGTACTTATCGTACGTTGAATGATTACGGAATGCAGCACAACGCAGAAGTTGGACTTTTTACGAGACCGTCAAACATGATCAGGGAGACAGGATAAGTGGCGACCGACAAAAAGCAGCCCATTGTGCAGTTCAAAGGTATCCTGAAACGGTTCGGCAAGGTTGTGGCCGTTGAAAAAATGGATTTTGACATCGAAGAGGGGAGTCTGGTAACGCTGTTGGGCCCTTCCGGATGCGGGAAGACCACCTTGCTGCGTATGGTGGCAGGGCTGGAAGAGCCCACCGAAGGCGATATTTTCATCAAAGGCGTTCGGATCAACGACACACCGATCCATAAACGAAACCTTGGGATGGTATTTCAGAACTATGCCCTGTTCCCCCACAAAACCATCTTTGAAAATGTGGCCTTCGGTCTCAAATACCGGGATGTGCCCAAGGAAGATATCAAGGAAAAGGTGACGCGCGCCTTGGAAATGG
>QMMS01000328.1 GCA_003647375.1 Deltaproteobacteria bacterium | reverse complement strand
ATTTGAACGAATTAACGGCCCGGACCCTCAGTTTAAGGGTGACGACGTATGGCAGGATGACCAGAAGGCAAGCATTAAGGTTATTGCGGTACGTCACGACTACCACGATGAAGATATAGCACAGGGTATAGCGCAGTGCCTGAACATCAATGGCTTAAACGCTATGAAAGCCGACCTGAATCTCGGTGGGTTCAACTTAATTAACGAAGGAACAGGAGAAGAATACGTGAAAGATGGAAGTTGGATACCCACATTACCATCAGGCTTTACGGTCGGTGGAAACCACGGTGGGTCATACGTGAGGATCGGCAGGCTTGTCACTATCATGGCGAATGTCCAGTGGACTGCAAATGCGGCAACACCGCTCGACCCATTCTTAATTCAGGGTCTGCCATATTCAATTGCATCCCCTAACGGCGGAACGAACGCACAGTATCTTGGAAACTGGATGGGTGTTCAGGGCATAAACATGGCGGATAACACGTCATATATATTCGTCCGTGGTATCACCGTTGTTGCGACTGACACAATCCAGCCGTCACAGTACTGGGGTACAAATGATCCACCAAATACGCCTCCTGACCCAAATGATCAGATTGTTGGTATTATCAATGGTCAGACAGAGGCCACTGGTGAGTACACGTTCAACATGATGTACCTGACAAACGATCCCGAAGACTAAATACAACTAGCCCGACAGACCAATTAGAATAAAAGGGCAAGAGGATGGATGACAGACTGCAAATATCTTGTTCCGAGAGGTAATCTACAGGACGTAAGAAAATCTGCGTCCTCATCCCTGTGCGACCTCGACAAGCGCGTAGACACACTGGAGATTGCCCCGCAGGGTGGGGTGACCTTCAACTACGAATACACCACCTCACTATCAGGTGATCCTACATCTGGGCATGTAGGGTTTGATTCCCTGACGCTTGCCAGCATCACCGAGGCACGGGTAAGCAAGACCACACTCAGTGGCAACGACATCTCTGGGTTCATGATCGACATGAGGGCAGGTGATGTGCTTGTCCTGTACGAGGCAGTAGCACCCAGCGGTACGGTCGTATTTGAACTGACAGGTACGCCTGTCGATAATGGAACGTACTTCACTATTGCGGTCACCGAGGCAGCAGTCACTGGGACGGCACTCCCTGCTGCAAACAACAACCCAGTCGAACTCACCCTGATCTACGCCCGTGTTATTGACCACGTCCAGCTTGAGAATAGGGATGCCATTGATTCACATCCGATGTCTGCGATCACTGGGCTGGTAGCAGACCAGAACAGGCAAGACCAAGCCCTCGCAGACCACGAGTCAAACGTCAGCGATCCGCATGATGTTCAGCACGGTCAATTGGGTGGTGTAGGGGTAGACCAGCACCATTCCCGCGAACACACGCATGACGGCACACCAGAGGAAGGCGGCTCGATAGCCCACGCAAGCACCACAGGGCAAACAACAGACGACCATCACCCGCAGGTTCATGATCACAGCAGTCACACCAATATAGGTGAAAACGATCACCACAGCCGCACCCACCCGCTGTACAGTGACAACCAGTCTGATGTTGACAGCAGCGGAGTGCCTGCCATCAAGCAGGGTCTATTCCGTAACCTCGCAAACACCAAGTTCGAGATTGACTACCGAACCAAGTCACTTATCTACGTCAATGGCGGCACTTACTACCCGCAGGAGATGGTCTTTCAGGACGGTTGGCTGACGGTAGCGAATCAGGTCACCACCGACTACCCTGCACCCGTCACGGTTGGTATACCAGCCTTCGTGTATGCGGGTCTTGATCCGACCGCACAGACAAGCGTCAAGCAGATTATATTCGGCAACAGGTATACGTGGGGTCTTACGGGTTACATGGGTGGTTACCGTGTCTACACCATATCTGGCAACCACTACACGGTATTCTCTGTGCTTGATCCGCTCGGCACACCGATTGTCACACAGGTTTCAGACTTCGTTTCCGACACAACTGGGTGGGTGAATCTCGCCACACCTGCAGCACTGGTTGGTGTTGGTGCGGTCATTGATCTGGTTTGTGTAGTAAACGAGCCATCCCCAACCCCGACAACGTGGAATGGCGACTGGGACTACGAAACTCCGAATAATGCGGGTGTCCCTGCAACGGGTGAAATCTCTCACGCCAACAACCAACTTGATCAGTTGCGTGTCCACAAGAATGACAACGGTGGTGGCGACAGGTCTGTTGAACTGCTTGCGCTGAGTAATGGCGACATCGTTGAGGCTGGAGGCATCCGCTGGTCGATACAGAATAATTCTGACGCAGGGGCATATGTCGTCCTGACGGTTGCCCCTGCAACACAGATTACGCCAGATGGCGTTACAACATTCACCTTCGAGACGGTCGTAGCCACACCGATCACCAGAATGGAGGATGTGAACTACTGGCTGACGAACGGTAACGGACAGGTTCAGGGTCTGTACATCGAGGATGGTGAGTACACCAGCATCGTACCGAATAACAACGCATACGGCACAGACATCTACATAGTTGAGGCAACCATCTCTGACCACTGGGATGTAATCGGTATGCCGTCTGGAGCAGTCAGTGGTGGTAGTGGTGATTCGTTTGTACCCGACCTATTCACGGGTGCAGGCACTTCTGGTTATGTACCCGACCCGATAACATCCGATGGCAAGATTATGGATGACTCAGGCAACTGGGTTCCACGTACAGGCACGAAGGCAGAGTCATTCCCGTCTGGGTTACTGGACGGTGGCGCGATCAACATCGTGGGTGGTACGGACGTACAGGTGATTGCTGGTGCCGCCATTATTATGGACAGCTACACCAACCCAATCGAGCAACCGACCTTCACCCTGCTGTCATGGGATAACCTACAGGAACTCATCGTAGGTGCAGCGACTCCGAGCATCATCCATATCTGCATGACGGACACAGGGACAACGGTTGGCGCACCGATAGCTGGAACCAACCTCGGGCAGATAGTCCAGCACACATCACCACCTACGCCTGCACAGAAGCGTCAGCAGGTATATCTTGGGTACGTTGTCTACAACGGCACGGAGTGGCAGGACATCTCCGCACCGTCCGTCATCAATGCGACCGCACACACGCTCAACGACCTGCTCAATGACGTTGGTGGTTCATCTGTCATCCAGTCTGGTGGTAAGGTCACCGAGCAGTCTGTACCAGTATTCAATCTGGACATGGAAGAGGCTATTGTCTGGCAGCAGAACGTCAACTGGCACACATCGAAACTTGACCCGCACAGGGAGACAGTTCTCGCCAAGCCAAACGCGCAGTTCAAGTACACGAACCGTGACTTCAGCACGATCACCGCACCGACACCCACTGTTGACCCGACACTGTGGGATAACAATGGCACAGTAGAGTCGGTATCTGGTGGCTCGAAGGCGGCAACGATCCAGAGGCTGTACCTCGATCCTGACAGGTCACTGTGGATACTATACGGGCAGGAGGTATACGCGAACTATGTCGATGCGGTCGTTAATATCGGAACCGATACGTCAGACGCATCAATACCAGCGTACCTCGATAATGAGTCGATCCTGCTGGGTTATATCATATCCGAGCGTACTAAGACGGACTGGACACCGAGCGCGGCACGGTTCATCCCTGTCATCGAGCGGTCATCAAGCGGGGCATCTACCGCACCGACTACGTTTGACCAGTTAACTGACACCCCTGCGGATAAGGTCAGTAGCGCGAAGAGGGTTGTGTCCGTCAACGATGCTGGTGACCAGCTTATTTATTCCGAGATTTATCATGTCGAAGCTAGTGGTCGTGTCGGAATCGGTATAGCCCTACCCGCAGCACACCTTCATGTTCATAGTACTGGGTCATCTACAAATCTCAGAATATCTGATGGCTCAGGTGGATTCGCGTTAACCAGCCTGTTTGGCGGCTCAGCCTTAATAAACTCTGACTCCACGATTGATATGTATCCATTCAACTTAGCAAAAGGTCGATGGTCTGCTAACGGGCTGTACATCGGTGGAGGAGTCAATGCTGCATATCCGCTTGAAGTGGCAGGTGACTGCAATCTGATTGGTGGGGTATACCGTATTGATGGCACTCCGATTGGACAATACAGTGAGGGTACGTGGATACCAAACTGCTCAAACAAGAGTTCTGGCAATTACAGCTCAAACGATAATAAGGGCATATGGAGCAGGATCGGCAATGAGGTGACAGTAAAGGGTATCTTCTACTTCACATCATTCGGTGGGTCAGCAGAGACTGAGGTGATCTTCAGTGGTCTACCATTCAATGTCATGGAGACAAGTGTTAACGCACCGTTCTTCGGGATGGCAAACGGAATACTCACACCGCTCACTGGTCTTCAGATGAATCAGGTTATCGGTGGTGATGACACAGGCAACCCGAATACCAGCTCTGCATTCCATCAGGTTACAATATTTGGCGTTGAAGGGTCGAAGACCTACAAGCATATGAGCTATCTCGGAACCAATGATATCGTCTCGCCTGATACAATGAATTTCAGCAAGTTCAAACACTTCGACAGTACGACAGGTTTCGCTATAAACTTAACCTACCGCACGGACGATCCGTAGGAGATGAAAATGAAAAAACTATTATGCATTTTATCCATACTGTTTTGCATAAACGCATATGCAGTTACAGAGGTATTGTATTCGACCGACAGGCTTGGTGAGGGTATCGTCCTCCAGACCAGCGAACCGCAGTTGGTGATCATATTCTTCAGCCACTGGGACGACGCAGATGGTGAGCATTTTGGATTTAAGGACAGAAATACATTCTGGATGATTGGCATATCAAGAAACTTCGATGGCACGGTAGCTACGGGTAACCTGTACTACGATGTCGCGAAACCTGATTTCCCACTGGCAACGCCTGAAGATGGGCGACCAGACCGAAAGGAGATCAGCGACCAGTATATGGTCGGCACGTTCCTGATGGAGCGGGATGAGAATGGTGACTGGTGGCTCTTAATGGAGTCGAACGACACACTGGACAACAAGACAGCATTCAACTCCGTATTCCATTTCACTACACCACTAAGAGACTGAAAATGAAAAAACTTTTACTTACTTTAACGCTATTCCTGCTGTCCACAACGGCACAGGCACTTGACCCCTGTATGACTGGATCGTGGTATGACCCAGAGCAGTCAGGGTTCGGGGTAAATATCGAGGCACATGATGTGTATACCGCATCGTACCTGTACACCTTCGATGGTGATT
>QMMS01000327.1 GCA_003647375.1 Deltaproteobacteria bacterium | reverse complement strand
TCATCCGGTGACACGACGGGAAGGATAGAAAAATCCTTCGCAGTAATTTTTTCCATGGCCGTGGCGAGATCATCTTCTATGGATACGGTAACCACATCCGAAGTCATGATGTCTCTTACCACCATCTGATCATCTAACTTTCCATTGAATAAATCGTCATAATAGTCCAGAAATGTCAGCACACCTGTAATTTCCTCTTTATCATTCACAACCACGAAATTGTTAGATCTGCTTTCGGGTAGTCCTTTTGCGAATTCTTGAAGGTGTAAAGTCTCCGGTATGATTTCTACCGTGTGATACATTACATTTTTTACATACATTGAACTTAATATATTGATCTCTTTTCCGCCCCTGATGTTTATTCCCCTTCTGATCAATTTAAAAGTATAGATAGATTCGCCGCATAGCCTTCTGGCAATCAGGCAACTTATAATGCAGGTAATCATCAGTGGAAGAATTACTTTATAGTTGCCAGTCATTTCAAAAATTATCAAGATCGCTTGTAACGGGCCATGGGTGGTAGCGGCCACGACAGCCCCCATGCCCACAACAGCGTAAGCTCCAGGCGATACCGCCACCGAAGGAAAGAAATAATGAACAACCGCGCCAAAAGTACCTCCCGTCATGGCTCCCATGAAAAGTGAAGGGGCGAAAATACCGCCGGAACCCCCTGATCCAATCGTAATGGACGTGGCCAGGATTTTACATAGAACCAACAGAGCCATGAACCACCAGGAGAGCTTTATCATGAGTGCCAGGTCAATAGCACCGTAGCCGACACCTAATACCTGGGGAAAAATAAGCCCCATGGTTCCCATCATCAATCCCCCGATAACAGCCTTGAGGTATTCGGGAAACTTAATGCTGTCCCATGCATCTTCGGCACGATAGAGAAATAAAGTAAAACCCACAGCCACCAGGGCACATAATATACCCAGAATAGCGTACAAAGGAAATTCCAGAGAGCTGTGCAGAATATATTCAGGCAGAATAAATGCAGGGATATCCCCAAGGTAATGGCGTGAAACCGCTGTGGCCGAAACGGCAGAGATAACGATGGGGCTGAAGCTGGCGATTTCAAATTCGCCAAGAATGATTTCAATGGCAAATAAGGAACCGGCCATAGGGGCATTGAAAGTGGCCGCAATACCGGCGGCGGCACCGCAACCGACCATGGTCCTTATTCGATTGGCGGATACGTTAAATAGTTGCCCCATGGCTGATCCAACCGCAGAACCTATTTGAACGATGGGGCCTTCTCTTCCAACCGAGCCGCCTGTTCCAATACAAATGGCAGACACCAGGGCCTTGATAAAAACAATGCGCTTTCTTATAATTCCTTGTTTAAGGGCAACGGCATACATGACTTCCGGAACGCCGTGCCCTTTGGCTTCTCTGGCAAAAAAATAGACGATGGGGCCAACTATTAGCCCGCCGATGGCAGGAATGGCAATTCTCACATACCATGGGATTGATTGAATCACATCAAGCAATTCAGCCGATGATCCATACGCGATTGACTGGATAAAGTTAATAAGGTAGCGAAATCCGACTGCTCCATAGCCACCCACCACTCCCACGATAATACCCAACAGGACCATAATCGTATGTTCATCCGCGAGAAAAGACCTGAGAGTAGAGTTTGGAATTTGACTTTTTAATGCACTTTGATCGTCCATATTTTCTATCCGTTAATCATTTCAGAAATCTGCATGGTTTTCAGGCGAAGGCGGACAAACTCGAAAACATCTGTCAAGCGCACGATCCCCACAATGTCAGAGCCATCTTTTACCAGTAGGGAATGATGTTTGCCGACGATGAGTTGGTGAATAGTGTCATTCATGGTTGCCGAAACTTTAATGTATTCACCCTCGGTAGGTGTATACATGAATGATTTAACTTTTTGTTCGAGTGCTTTTTTGTATAGATTTTGCAAAGGTTTATCCCACATGTTGTATTGCAGCGAGACAGACTCTATGAATTTCCGCCCGAATCCTAAATGGTCAAGGGCACCCTGTTTACGCTCTTTTGATTCTTTATATTTGGGTTCCAGGGCTTGGATGATATCGTGCTGACTTAGCTTACCGACCACACGATTTTCTATATTTAGAACTATAACTGCTCTGTGGCGGTACCGTTTTGGGTCAAAAGCTTTCTGGGCATCTTCTAAAGCATTGATGGCTTCAAGTATGTTGGCATCTTCGGAAACAGTGGCATATTCTACAAGCGGAACCATTAGCTCTTTTATGGTGGAGGTTTCCATAAAGCTTTCCCAAACATCTATCTTTTCATCATGTGCTCTTTTCTTTTTGGTAGCCTCCTCCACTTTACTGGCAAGCTCTTCAATATCACACGGCTTCTTTAAAAAATCATAAGCCCCCAGTTTCATGCCATCGATGCCCGATTCGATCGTAGCGTGACCGGTCAGCAAAATGACCTCTGTAAGGGGAGATACCTTTTTAAGCTCCTTCAGCGCCTCTATCCCGTTCATGCCAGGCATCTTAATATCCAGGACAATGACATCGAGGCTTTGATTTGTTTTTAACTTTTCCAGACCTTCTTCTGCGCTGAAGGCCACAATCGTCTCAATGTTTCGTGAAGCCAGCCTTTTGGCCATGGTTTCCACAAAAGGAACCTCATCGTCCACCAACATAACGAATGGCACTGTCATGATTATTCCTCCTTAACTTCGTTTTCAAATGCTTGTGTATTTACCTTAGGAACTTCATGTTTAAAGTTTTCCCAAGGTCTATTTTATTCAAAATTTATAAGCCTACTTAGTAGCACTTTGAAGCACCTGAGTCGCTTGCTCGAGAATTCCTTCTGGAAAACCAACGATAGGATAGATCACAAGAAATTCAACGGTCCATAGCAACAGCATGGACAGTACAAAAAATCCAAAACCGTATTTTACGAAATCGATCGCTTCCAGGACTCTTTTATTGGTATCCGGATAAACACCTAGTGCAAAGGTCAACGCATTGGCGGGTGAACCCACGATAAGAAAATGGGCATAAGAAGATGCCAATGCCACGGCCATGCCGATGGCCCATGGTTCGCCGGCAACTTTGGTCATTATCCCCATGGGGACAACAATGGGCCCGATAAGGGCTACTGTGGCGGCATCAGACATAAAATTGGTAACCAGACCAGAGAAAGCGGACATCCCGACCCACAGCCCGTAACCATGGTCCATGCCAACCTTTGAAAGCGCGTTTAGAAAGGTTTTTGCCAACCAAAGGGCGCCTCCGCTTTCTTTAAGAAGGGCGCCCAGGGTCAAGGCTCCGCAGTACATGAACCATGCGTTAAAGGATATCCGATCCAATATCAGTTCAAATTTCACACTTCTGAATAAGACCGGTATGACGAGAGCCAGAAGCGCAGGACCACCCAGTCCCGTGGCTTCTCCACCAAATATCCACAGGGCTACAACAAGGAAAAGCGTTCCAGCCGTGACATACTCGGCATAACTCATTTTACCCATTTTGCGCGTTTCATCTTTAATATATTCCAGCCCGGGGGTAAGATCCCTGGTTTTTATCTTCTTGCTGAAGAAAGTCGCCATATAAAGCAGTAACATGGCACTGCCGAGCGGCACCAGGGTCCACCCGTATTTCATCCACCCGGAATAGCTGATAGGGATACCATAATCGGTAAAGAAACCCATCATGATCACATTGCGTCCCCCGGCCGAGGGTGTTCCGGGTCCTCCCATATTCAGGGCGAAGCAAAGGGAGAAAAGCAGATATTTGGCAAGTGCCGGATCGTGAATCACCTTTCCCTTTGGGCTGGTGGCCTTCACTGATCCATAATAAACGGCCATCATCACCGGCACCATAAAGGAACACATGGCAGGGGCCGACATAAATGAACCCACGATGGACATGCTAAAGCACAGCACAATCATGGGGAGCCAGAACCCTTTAGTCCACCCCAGCAACCAGACAGCCAACCGTTTATGAAAACCAACCTCTACCACCGTCCCCCCGAGGGCAAATACACCCAGCATGAACAGTGGTGCATCACCGGCAAAGGTTTTTCCAATTGTATTGAAAGGGAGTAGTCCGAAAAAGTAAGCCAGAACAGGCATCAAGATGCCCGTTGCCCCGATCGGAAGGGCCTCGACGGCAAAAAAGATAACGGCCATGGGAACGATACCCAGAACGATCATCGTCTTTTTAGAAGCTTCCTCGACGTTATGGGCGATCTCCCACTCTATCATTTTTTCGACATAGCCGTATTCCTCCATCACCTCGATAAGAGATTGTGGTGTTGGCAAAATAAAGGCAACCAGCATAAAAACACCAACGCCAATACCGATCCACAAACCTTTCTTTGCGAATATTCCGGTTTTTTCCCCATGAGTATCCATGCAACAAGGCCTCCTTATGTATTAAATGACTTTTTAAATATTTTTGAATTTTGTCTGATCTCCAGGACAATCTGGATTCAGATTTTACAGATTTTGATCTTATCGTGAATTACTGCGAATACATCGGACAGTCTCAATATTCCCACGATTTTTTTGTTTCTAAGCACAAGCAGTGAATGATATGGATACACCACTAGCTGGTGTATGGCTTCACCCAATGTAGCATTTTCATCCACATACTCAGCATTCTCGGGAGGGTCGACGAAATCACTCACTTTCAGTTGGGTTGCCCGTTGGCAAACAAACTGCAAGGGTTCAAGCCAAAGTGCGTTTTCTTCGAGCATAGACTTGATCATATCGGGACTATGCCCTGAACGGGATAATGCTTCCATACCGTCCAAATTCCGATAATTGGGCTCAAGCGCGAATAAGATGTCTTTCATGGATATTTTGCCAAAAACGTTTCCGCTCTCATCAAGCACTAAAATAGCACGGTGTCTAAACTTTGACGGTTCAAGTGTCATTTGCGCTTTTTCCAAAGCAAGGATGGCTTCGTAAAGCGTTGCTCCCTGGGGAACAGTTGCATACTCTTCAATCCGAACCATCAACTCTTTTACAAGTACATTTCGCATATTAAGTCTCCTATTAATTCAAACACTTCCAAAACTGGAATTTATATATAGCCATTTTCAGACTGATTCCAGCACGTCTGCTTTTTTGTATACCTGCACCAATTCTATCTATTTTATTTTTTCTGCCGGGCAGCTTCCCGGATGCGCTTAGCCAGCGAATCGATATCCAAGGGAATCAGGAAATCATCAAAAGCGCCCAGGTCCATCCCTTCAATGGAGAGATCCATATGATTGGGGTCATT
>QMMS01000326.1 GCA_003647375.1 Deltaproteobacteria bacterium | reverse complement strand
TGATGAAAAAATGATCTACCTTATTTCACAAAGGGAAATGATCGGCAATTTATCCGGCGCCATTCATGGATACGAATTCACAGGCTTCATCGGGGAGGTCTACAAGTTGTTTCCTTTCCCAGAAAGCCATGCAGGTTTCAAACAAAAACCCTACGGCACTCAAAATCGGCCGGTAGTCGAGCAGACAATACAGCCTTATGCCGAACGATTGAAGGTCCCTATCGTTTTTCACAAGGATAGCTCAACCATCGATTTTGGTGTTTATACATTCAGCGCAGAGGTTTTTCGGAGTATCACAGGATATATCGAAGCAGGCGGGATGCCCGGCTGGCTGGATGGACGACCACCCGATTATGTAATCAGGATTATGGCTAAGCTGGCAATCACTCTCCACCAGCACTCAAGGAAATAGGTTCATTTCTCTTCTCAAGGATAGAAGAAGCATACGGACATTGCACGAAAACAGCTGAGGGAGCGGGCAGATTTATTGTGTGATTTACCAGCCAGGACGGAGGACATAATGTTCAATCGGATAGTTTCTGTTAGTTTTCTCACCTTTTTTGCCATCTCGTCGGCTCTTTTTTTCATTCTGGCGCTGTTGATATGGGTTTGTACCGTATTGTTTGACCGAAAGTTGTTGATACTTCATATGTTCTCTTCTTTTTGGGCGTCTGTTTATCTCTGGGTTATGCCTGCCTGGTCGGTTTCCATTAAGGATCGCCACAAGATCCTGAGGGAAAAAACCTATATGGTGGTGTCGAACCACCAGTCCCAACTTGATATCCTGATTGCATTCCGATTGTTTTTTCCGTTTAAATGGGTTTCAAAAGCAGAGGTGTTCAAACTTCCGTTCATCGGGTGGAACATGGCTTTGAACCGTTACATCAAAATTAAACGGGGAGATAAAACCAGTATCCAGAAAATGCACACAGATTGCGAGAATACGATTTTAAGGGGGAGTTCCCTTTTCTTTTTTCCGGAGGGGACCCGTTCGAAGACCGGTCGGGTGAAGCCCTTCAAATCTGGAGCGTTTCTGCTGGCAAAGAAAATGAAAATACCGATTCTCCCCATCGCTATCAACGGATCAAAAAATGCACTGCCGAAGCACAGCCTTAATTTTCACGGGAAGCACAAAATACGGATCAAGGTCCTGGATGAAATCGGTTATGAAAGGTTTAAGGATTTGTCTGTCGAGGAAACCGCCGCGCTGGTCCGAAAAAGGATCATTGAAGAGGTTGATGAGCACAGGGAGACAGGGCCGCCAATCTCCGATTCGGGATAATAGCTTGATGCGGCCCATAGGGCACCTGTTTTAAGACCCTGCCGGAGAATGTCGTTCCAATAACATCGCGCAGCGATGCTATTAGCCGACAGTCCCTGCAAAAAAACAAGATACCTTATGGTCCTTTTCTATTTCTTTCAAGGGGGGCTCCTGGGTACGACAGACATCTTTTGCATAGAGACAGCGCGTGTGAAACCGACACCCTGGCGGCGGATCGATGGGGCTGGGAACATCCCCCTTCAGAATAATCCTTTTTTGTTTCATGGTTGGGTCCGGAGTTGGGGAGGCAGACAGCAAGGCCTGGGTATAGGGGTGCAGAGGGCGCCGATAGAGTTTGTCACTGTCGGCGAGCTCCACGATTTTACCCAGGTACATAACGGCTACCCGGTCGCTGATGTGCTCTACAACGCTCAGGTCGTGGGAGATGAACAGGTATGTCAAGTTAAACTCTTCCTGCAGGTCCTGAAAAAGATTGATGACCTGTGCCTGGATTGAAACGTCGAGCGCTGATACGGCTTCATCACAAACAATGAGTTGGGGGTTGAGTGCCAGCGCACGCGCAACACCGATTCGCTGGCGTTGTCCGCCTGAAAACTGGTGCGGGTAGCGTCGCATGTGTTCCCGTTTCAGCCCCACGACTTCCAAAAGCTCCAGGACCCTGGCGTCTCTATCTCTGTGGTTTCCGACACCATGAACCAGGAGGGGTTCTCCGATGATATGGGCGACTGTTTTCCTCGGGTTCAGTGAAGAAAAAGGGTCCTGAAAGACGATCTGCATTTCTTTTCGCAGGCTGCGGACCTGCGCAGGGGTGTATTCGAGTATATTTTCGTTGTTGAAATAAACAGAGCCGGCCGTGGGTTCTTCCAGTCTCACAATGGCCCGGCCCAGGGTCGACTTTCCGCACCCGGACTCACCTACGAGACCCAGGGTTTCCCCCTTGTTGATAGAGATATCAACACCGTCGACTGCTTTGACGGATGCAACTTCTTTTAAAAACACGCCTCCCAGAATCGGATAATACTTTACCAGACCTTCGGCTCTTAAAAGCGGTTTTGTTCCGGAAACGGCATCATGCATATTTTAGACACCTCGCCGTGTGATTTTCCCCGACATCATATTGACCGGGGGATATTTTTCGACAATCGGAAAACACATCCGGGCAGCGGTCACTGAAGAGGCAACCATCCGGCAGGTCAAAAAGAGACGGGACCACACCTGCAATAGTGGAGAGTCGTTTGGATTTTTTCTTTTTACCCAGAATGGGAATCGACTCCATGAGGCCAATGGTATAGGGGTGTTTTGGCGTTAAAAAAAGAGTCTCAGCACTTGCGTACTCCACTATGCGCCCGGCATACATGACAGCAACATTCTGTGCCATTTCGGCAATGACCCCCAGGTCATGGGTGATAAAGAGAATGGATGCTCCGGTGTCCGCCTTCAGCTTGTTCATGAGGTCGAGAATCTGGGCCTGAATGGTAACGTCCAGCGCTGTGGTAGGCTCATCCGCAATCATCATTTTGGGGTTACAGGCCAGCGCCATGGCAATCATGACCCGTTGCCGCATCCCGCCGCTCATCTGGTGGGGATATTCATCCAGACGTTGATCCGCAGCCGGGATACCGACCCGCTGAAACATATCGATCACGCGGGCACGGGTTTCTTTTGCCGATAGTTTTTTATGCAGACGAATCACCTCTGCTACTTGTTCCCCCACGGAAAATACCGGGTTGAGGGATGTCATGGGTTCCTGAAAAATCATGGATATCTGGTTGCCCCTGATTTTCCGCATCTGTTTTTCAGAATATGCGAGCAGATCATTGCCACTGAAAATAATTTGACCCCCGACGATTTTTCCGGGGGGGTCTGGAATCAGTTGAATGATAGAATGGGCGGTCACACTTTTCCCGCATCCGGATTCTCCCACAAGACCCAGGGTCTTTCCCGATTCAATGGTGAGGCTGACATTGTCGACAGCTTTGGCCACCTGGCCCCGCACAAAAAAATGGGTTTGTAAATTAGCGATGTCTAATAGTGGTGTATCCGGCATTCGATTTAATCTCTCAAGCGCGGATCAAGTGCATCCCTGAGACCGTCGCCAAAAAGGTTGAATCCAAGAACAGCAAGTAAAATGGCGATACCCGGGAAGGTCATCACCCAGGAAGCCCTGAGAATCAGGGAACGGCTTCGCGCGATCATGGCGCCCCATTCAGGTGTCGGTGGTTGTGCACCGAGTCCCAGAAAGCTCAAGGCGGCGGCATCAAGAATAGCCGATGCAAACGACAGGGTTGTCTGGACGATAAGAGGACCCAGGCAGTTCGGTAAAATGGCAAGAAAAATAATGCGCAGATCTCTGGCACCGATGGAGCGGGCCGCTGTAACATAATCTTTCCCACACTCTTCCAGGACACTTCCCCGGACAATACGTGCAAAGCGGGGAACATAGGTGATACCGATGGCCATCATGGCATTCTGGAGACTGGGACCGAGATAGGCGACAACGACGATGGCCAGAAGCAGATATGGGAATGCCAGGATGATATCCATGATGCGCATGATGATGCTGTCCAGCTTCCCTTTATAGTAGCCTGCCACTGATCCGAAAAATGTCCCCAGCGAAAATGCCAGGCCGACACTGACCATGGAAACCATCAGGGATACCCGCGCACCATAAATTAATCTGGAGAGGAGATCCCGGCCCAGGTCGTCGGTTCCCAGAATATTTTTTGTGGTTCCATTGTCGTGCCACACGGGCGGTTTGAGTTGATCATACAGGGCGGTTTCGTTCGGATCATGTGGACTTATCAGGGGAGCGAATATGGCTGTTAGGATAAAAAGAGAAACGAGTATCATGCCGGCCACAGCGGTTTTATTCCGCCAGAGCTGGGACATCTGGTCGAGAAACGGGTGTCGATCTTGTGGATTTTTTCGTTTGGGTTTGTCAGCCATGGAGTTACTGGACACTTATCCTCGGGTTGATGATGGCATAGAGAATATCTACGCACAGGTTTATCAATATGAAAAGGGCTGCAATAAAAAGCGTACCCCCTTGAATGACCATATAATCGCGCTGCATGACCGCATCGTACATCCATTTCCCGACGCCCGGCCAGGCAAAAATGGATTCGGTGAGTATGGCGCCCCCCAGAGTGACCCCGAACTGAAGACCGATGGTTGTAACCACCGGGATCAGGGCATTTCGAAGACCGTGCTTAAAGACCACCTTGAATTGTGAAAGGCCCTTTGCTTTGGCGGTTTTGATGTAGTCCTGACGTAACACTTCCAGCATGGCCGATCGAGTCATTCTGGCGATGATCGCCATGGGGATGGTGCTCAGGGTTACCGCCGGCATGATGAGGTGCCAAATAGCATCTCTGAAGGCCACCCAGTTACGGGTCAGCAAGGCATCCAGGGTATAGATATTCGTGATGACCTGGAGGTCAACATCGATACTCAGACGGGCGGATAAGGGGAGCCATCCCAGGTTGACGGAAAAAATGAGCATAAAAACAAGGCCGAGCCAGAAAATGGGCATACTGACCCCTGTAAGGGCTCCCAACATGCTGACGTAGTCGAAAATTGAATACTGCTTTGTGGCGGAAATGATGCCCAGGGTTACACCGAACAGACAGGCGATAAAAAGAGCGGTCACAGCCAGTTCCATGGTTGCCGGAAAGCGCTGCTTGACTTCGATCCAGACCTTTTGACGGGTCCAGATGGTTTCACCCAGATCCCCCTTCATCAATCGTTTGAGAAACATGCCATACTGAACATATAGGGGCTCATTCAACCCCAGATGCTCACGGATCTGGTGCAGCGCTTCGTCTGTCGCTCGTTCTCCCAGCAGCAGTTCGGCCGGATCGCCCGGTGTCAGGTGAAGCATGAGGAAGACAAGGATAGACACGCCCAGCAGGGTGGGTATCAATATCAATATGCGTCTGATGGCGTAAGCAAGCATATAGCGTTAAGCAGTAAGC
>QMMS01000325.1 GCA_003647375.1 Deltaproteobacteria bacterium | reverse complement strand
CGCTCTTCGAGCTACGACGGGACAAGTCCGACTTCGCTCTTCGAGCTACGACGGGACAAGAAGGATGGGGTCGATTTTGCCATGTTGTTTACCCTTCGGGAAAGCCGGAGGACATCAGATCCGGTGTCGTCAAGGGTTCGCGGTAAACGACTACAGCTTCACCCTTGACGCCTTGCCTCTGAAGCCCTCCGGCTTTTGCAACGTTGGGGTAAACGATCATTTTTATGCTGATTGGTTTTTTTAGTCAACAGGAATATTTTGTATGGCTGTTTATTAAATGAACATCAGCTCTGTTGACAAGATTTTGAAGTTCCGTTAATGGTTTTGGCAGGACCGGGAAATATCCTGGTTAGCGGTTGTTTACTTTACGAGGGTTTACTGGAACTAAGTTGAGCGTTTCAAATTTTAAGAATTCAAATGAATCAAATCCCATCATTTTTAAATTTGTAACGATCACCTTAGGTGGAAGGATCGTGCCATCGTGTCTCACTTTCATTCATCTGAAATAAAAATGAATCTTGAACTTCGGGCCGTCATCATGGCTGTCATTCGTCACTACTTTACGGAAAGAGGCTATCTTGAGGTAGAAACGCCATGCCGGATACCGGCTCCGGCACCTGAAGCCAACATCGAAGCCGAGCCAAGCGGGTCCTGGTTTTTGCAAACATCGCCTGAGTTGTGCATGAAACGTCTTCTGGCCGCCGGCTTTGAACGGATTTTTCAGATCTGCAAATGCTACCGAAAAGGTGAACGGGGGCGGCTGCACCTGCCCGAGATGACGATGTTGGAGTGGTATACCGCGGGACATGATTACCGGGACATGATGCGGCAATGCGAAGACCTCATTACCACTGTGGCTCGATCCATTGGACATGAAAAAGCGATTCAATATCAAGGACGGTGGATTGAGATTACCAAACCCTGGGACCGGATGACCGTTGATCAAGCTTTTGAGAAATTTGCGACAGAGTCTCTGGATACAGCCATTCAGAACGGGCGTTTTGATGAGATCATCGGTTGCGATATTGCCCCCAGCCTGGGATGCGTAAAACCGGTTTTTTTGTATGATTATCCTGCGGCACTGGGATCGCTTGCTCGGCTGAAGCCGGGGAACAAAAGCGTGGCAGAACGATTTGAGCTATATGTCGCGGGTATCGAAATCTGCAATGCCTTTTCCGAACTGACAGACCCGGACGAGCAGCGAAAACGATTCAAAACAGAAATGACGTTGCGACGGTCGTCAGGTAAAACCGTGTATCCTTTTGCGGAGCCCTTTCTGCAAGCGCTTGCCGACATGCCGGAATCTGCCGGAAATGCACTCGGCATTGACCGCTTGATCATGCTCTTTGCGGATACTGCCGATATCGATGCGGTGGTGGCATTTACACCGGAAGACTGTTAACTGAATCGGACTTTCAATAGCAACTGGGATCAGTGGTTGGTATCAAATCGACTGTCGGATTTATGTGTTTTTGCTTGCTGCTGTTTTTTTCCCAACCACCCAACAGAAGATACCTGAAACACATCAAAATTCGTTACATAGGGTTTGATGTCCAGCAGTGGTGTGCCATCCAGCACATCCACGCCTTTAACCGAAAGGATATTCCTATCTCTTTTCAAAAGCTCTACGATGGAGATACCGATCGGATTCGGGCGACGGGGCGCCCTCGTTGCAAACACGCCGTGAACGTTATCATCCAGAAATGGTTTGACCTGCAGTTGAAAACCTTCTGATCTGTGAAATATGTAGATGAGAATAATATGAGAAAAATCTTCGATGTCTGCTAGACCGGCTAGATACATGGCATCCACTTCGACCGTGCCTTCCACATCTTTCGCGCCTGAAGGTTGAATGGGCATCCCCTCGATACGATGAAATGGAGAATGTATCCATCCGATTTCGGAAAAAGTAAGTTTCATACGGCACCTCCAGGTAGAATTGATGGTCAATTGGTGTGTTATGTTCGCTGGCGCATGCGCTGATGGCCAGGCTTGGTGAGGGCAAAGAACATCAGAACCCCGGCGAAGCTGATGATGGTTCCAAGGGAAAATGCGTCCCGTAAATCGGCAATGTCCATTATCAACCCTGCAAAGGAAGAGCCCATCAACATGCCCAGACTGTGGGCCATGGTCATCAGCCCCATGAGAGATCCCATGGCGTCGGATTGATTGCCCTTGAAAACCGCTATTGCCATGTGGGCCGGCATGGAAATGCCGCCACCGAGACCGAAGAGAAGATTGGCGACAATCAGGTCCGTCAGGGAATTGGAACGAGCAAAATAGATCATCCCCCAGGCCACCAGCAGACCGCCGACAACGATCATCATCCGACGACTGATACGATCCGCCATATATCCCATGGGCAGATGAATGACGCCGCTGATGAAGACGCCCAACATGACCAGAAAGCCGATGTTCGAACTCGACAGCGCAAACCGGGTGTCTGCAAGCACCGGTAAAAACCCCCAAATGATACCGATACAGGCGGTGTAATTTAACCGGAAACAGAAAAGCCCGATGATTTCCCGATCTTGCAGGAGCATTTTCCATGGCAGGGGCGTCCGGTGTTTCTTCACAACCGTCTCTTCATGACTGGGCGGTAAAAAGCAGAGACTCAAGAAAAAACCCACCAGGGACAGAATACCCATGCTCAAGAACGACACATCAAAGCCCCAGTAGTCTTTGATGCTCCCGCCGAGAACGGGGCCGAGGCTCAAGCCGAAGAAAATGGACATGTTGAAGAACCCCATGGTAAACCCCTCCCTCCCCTGGGGGGTGATATCCCCGACGTAGGCCTGTATGGCCGGCATCATCATGGAAGAGGCGATTCCCTGAAAAAATCGTATTACAACAAGAGAGGTGACGTCCTGGGCCAGAATGAATGCCAGGGAAAGGCAGGCATAGGATAGCAGACCGATAACAATGAGGCGTTTACGGCCTTTTTTGTCCGACAGTCGTCCAAAATAAGGCAAAAAGAGGGTTCGCGACAGGGCAAAGGACCCGAATATGAACCCGATGGCCAATCCACCGGCGCCAAGATCGTGGGCATAAACCGGCAACAGCGGCACGACGATCCCGACACCCGTGACGGTGACAAAAATGGAAAAAAAGAGGGTGCCGAATATTCTTTTGTCGATGCTGGATGTCATACCATCTGTTTCTGGATATCCCTCAGGACGGTTTCGATAAGTTCCCGAATCTCCTGGAGCCTGCTTTTCGTTATAGCCTCGAAACGCAGGACCAGAGCGGGTTGGGTGTTGGAGGCCCGGACAAGTCCCCAGCCATCCGGGAACAAAACACGCACACCGTCTATGTCGATGACATCGTGGCGTTCCTTGAAATATGCGGTCACCTTGTCGACCACGGCAAACTTGATATGATCGGGACACTCGACACGGATTTCAGGTGTAGAAACAGTTTCCGGGACATCGGCCAGCAAGTCGGAAATCTTCTTGCCGGTGCCGGCCAGGATTTCAAGGAGCCGACAGGAGGCATAGACCGCGTCGTCAAAGCCGAAATACCGATCGCTAAAAAAAATGTGTCCGCTCATTTCTCCGGCCAGTTCCGCTTTTTCCGATTTCATTTTCTGCTTGATCAAAGAGTGGCCTGTTTTCCACATGATGGCCCTGCCGCCGTTTTTCTCGATATCGTCATACAACGTTTTGGAGCATTTGACCTCGGAAATGAAGGTGGCGCCGGGTTTTCGGGACAGGATCTCTCTGGAAAAAATAATCATCAATTTATCCCCATAGATAAGATTTCCTTCAGCATCCACAACACCGATCCTGTCCCCGTCACCATCATAACCAAAACCGACATCCAGTTTTTTTTCTTTGACCAGGGCAATAAGATCCTGCATGTTTTTGAGTACCGTGGGATCTGCCTCGTGATTGGGAAATGACCCGTCGGGGTCGCAATATAGATCGTGCACCTCACAACCCAGACCTTTGATAATCGGGACAGCCGTGACGCCGGCAGTGCCATTGCCGGCATCGATGCCTACCCTGAGAGGGCGGGCCAGGGAGAGATTGTTCAGCAGGTAGTCTTTGTAGGGTGTCAGGATATCATAGGTTTCGACAATGCCGGCCCCGGTTTCAAAGTCCGCCTCCTTGATGAGCGTTAAGAGCATTTGTATCTGGTCACCAAACACCGAATCGATACCGCTGCAGACTTTAAAGCCGTTGTATTCAGGAGGATTGTGGCTGGCGGTTACCATGACATTGCCCTGTTTGTTCAAATGGCGGATGGAAAAATAGCCCACAGGTGTTGAGCAGACGCCGATGTCCACGACATTGCATCCAGTGGCCAGCAACCCCTGGATCAGTTTTTCAGAATATTGATCCGATGTGACACGGCAGTCCCGCCCCACAGTGATGTCGGTGTTGCCCTGTCGCCGAAGATACGTGCCGATGCCTCTGCCAATGAGCACTACATCCGACGCATCCATATCCTTGCCGGCAATGCCCCTGATATCGTATTCTCTGAACATATGGGGGATTAACATAGTGTTTTCCTTTTCGGTAATAAAAGCGTTATACGATTTTATAGAACGCGACGTTGTCGCTTAAGTCCTCAGTCGAGTCGTAACGGGGAATCCAACTTTTAATATCAACATGGTATCGAAAAGCGTTGACCCATGTCAATTGCCAAATAAAATCGCTACACAATTTTATAGGATGAAATCTTTATAAATGCTCATACAGACTTTAGGTTTCAGATACCCTGACAGCAGTTCTCAGTGAAAAAACAGATAACGTGAGTCAAGGGTCTACAACAAATATTCAATTCTTTTTTCGCAAAGCATTTTCTGATAGTTTTATAACTACTTGATAATACAACAAATAAAAGGTCTAGACATCGCCCCTTAAATAGTATATACAAATCAGCAGGTTATACTATAAACAGGGGCGGTGCTGTTGCATCCCAAAAAACACCTCAGTTTTAAAGCTCTAAAAAAGGCGATCTCGTCACAATTATGCCAGATTGAAGATTCCCGGCAAAAAGGAAAAGTTGTTTACAGTCTACATGATTGTGTAATGAGCGCTTTTGCCATGATGTATTTGCAAGACCCTTCGCTTTTAGCATTCCAGCGCCGTATTCAAGACCGTATTCAACGAAATAATTTGAGTACAATTTTCGGCGTTCACGATATTCCCAAGGACAGCCAGCTTCGTAATGTTCTGGATGCCTTGCCCCTTGAAACGCTATCGCCCATCTTTACCGAGTTTTTCCGTAACCTGCAACGGGGCAAGCACTTGGCTACATACCAGTTGCTTGGCGGAAAATATCTGATTCCCATAGATGG
>QMMS01000324.1 GCA_003647375.1 Deltaproteobacteria bacterium | reverse complement strand
GACCTGGGGGGCATGGCCAAAGAGTGGTCAAAGCTGCTCTTCGACACCATGACACATAAAATCTTGAAGTGGGACCCCTCGATCCTGGCCCTTCCCGGCCACTATACGGACTGGAAAGAGGCCAACAACGAGCTCATTTTCATGGAATCCCTTAAAAAAATCAAGGAGATCAATGCCGACATCTACGCCATAGAAGATGAAGATACCTTCTACACTTTTATCGAGGCCAATATGCGTCAACAGCCGGAAGAGTATGCCAAAATCCGTGAGATCAACGCCGGTTTAGTCACAGTTGACGAGGAAAATGCCGATATCATGGACCTCGGCAAAAACGAATGCGCGGCCAGCCAGATGGCAAAATAGATTTTTCATATGTGGCTTTATGTAACTGTGCCAGAAACAAAGTCAAACCTAATTTCCTGGTGAAGTATTGCGGTCTTGAAAATCTATTTTTATAACAACAAAGGAACGAGAAAAGGGAGGGGTATGGCCCCTCCCTTTTCTCGTTCCTTTGTTGTTGACAAATAGGGTTTTCCTTTATATTTGTTACCCTTTGTACCAGCTGTGAACTAAAGTCTGCGGTGCAGACATTTTCAATAAAACGGAAGGAAAGGAGAAAAAAACAAATGTCAAATTTGATTCCACCTCATGGCGGAAAGGGTTTAACCTGCTGCCTACTTGAAGGCGCAGAACTGGAAGCGGAAAAGAAAAAGGCCGAAGGCCTTAAAAAAATTGAGATTTCAGCCCGTGTAAAAGGCGATCTCATCATGATGGGCATCGGCGGGTTCAGCCCGTTGACCGGCTTTATGACCAAGGCTGACTGGAAAGGGGTGTGTGAAAACTATCTGATGGCCGACGGCACCTTCTGGCCCATCCCGGTAACCCTTGACGCCAACCAGGAAGACGCCGATGCGATCAATGCCGGCGACGAAATCGCGCTGTACGATCCCGAGGGCGATGAGATCATGGCCACCATGCAGGTCACCGAAAAATTTGAGATGACCGAGGCCGACAAAATATTCGAGTGTGAAACGTGCTACATGGGCGAAGGCACCCCCACGGCAGAGGAATTCTGGAAAATCTCCAAGGATGACCACCCGGGTGTTCAGATGGTCATGGACCAGAAAGCCTTCAACCTGGCCGGCCCCGTAAAAGTACTGAGCGAAGCCGAATACCCCACCAAGTACGCCGATGTTTACGCCCGCCCCGCAGAATCCCGCAAGATGTTCGAGGATAGGGGCTGGAGCGACGTGGCTGCCCTGCAGCTGAGAAACCCCATGCATCGTTCCCATGAATATCTGTGCAAAATCGCCGTGGAAGTATGTGACGGTGTTTACATTCACTCCCTGGTGGGCAACCTGAAGCCGGGCGACATTCCTGCAGATGTCCGTGTAAAATGCATTGACGCACTGGTTAAAAATTACTTCGTGGAAAAGAACGTCATCCAGGGTGGTTACCCACTGGATATGCGTTATGCCGGTCCGCGTGAAGGCCTGCTGCACGCAACCTTTCGCCAGAACTACGGATGCTCCAAGATGATCATCGGCCGTGACCATGCCGGCGTTGGTGATTTCTACGGCATGTTCGAAGCCCAGACCATCTTCGACAAGATCCCGACCCCCGAGGGTGAAGGCAAGGCGCTGCTCTGCCAGCCCCTGAAGATCGACTGGACTTTCTACTGTTACAAGTGCGACGGCATGGCTTCCATGAGAACCTGCCCACACGGCAAGGAAGACCGCGTACTGCTTTCCGGCACTATCCTGAGAAAAATGCTCTCCGAAGGCGGGGACCTGCCGGATCACTTTGGTCGTGACGAAGTCGTCGCCATCCTGCGCGATTACTACGAAGGCCTGACCGAAAAGGTCGAAATCAAGACCCACAAGGCCGCCCTGGGCGACTAAAGCTAATTTTGCCTGGCGGCAAAATTAGTCAACGCGGCTTCGCCGCTATACTAAAATGAAAAAGGGAGAGACAATTGTCTCTCCCTTTTTTATTTTACAGCTTCTTTTGTTATATCTTTTATCTTGGCGTTTTCCATGAGTCGGATGAATTTCGGGTTGGAGAGCAGTGCGTGCATGTCCCCGGCATTGACGGCCTGCATGACCTCGGGATCCTGCAATATGGCCTGGATTTCAGGCTCATGCTGCAGGCCCATGATCATGGCCATGATCTGTTCATTGGCCATGATCGACTGCTGCATGGCCTGCATATCAGCCGCGTTTGCCTGGCTTCCCGTCGATATTCCTCCATCAGGCTCCTTACCGACCGCGGTTTTTGATCGAATACTGACAATCTTGGCACCATCGATTTTCAGCGTCCCCATGCTGCTCGATTGAATCGTCCAGACCTTGCCGTCAAAAGAGACCACCTCGCCGGTGATGACGCTGCCGTCGCTTAGCTCGATGACACTGGATTCTCCCGCACAAACATCCTGCGTTATTAAACCCAGTAATAACAAGCCAATCAAAAACAACCCCTTGTTACGCCCAAAACGTTTTAGCACCATATTATTCATCCTAAAGCGGGCCGTTCATTTTCTTATAGCGTTTGCCAGAATACCTTTCCGTATGCCGTAAAAGGCTGCCGCCTTCCCTTTATTGAAACAGTACATATTTGTGATGATCGATATAAGCTGTCAAATAACCTTGCAATCATATTTTAAGATGATCCTCCATAGAACATCCTGTTTATTTCTTCATCCTCATCTAAAAAGTCATCGGGTATTTGAATCTGACCTGCCAGCAACCCCAGTTTGCGCTTTTTTTTGGGTTTATGGGCCACCAACTCCACAAGCGGCAGGTTATTCTTGGCGATGATTACCTCTTCACCATGATATGCCATCTCAATCAACTTGGATAACTTTGTTTTCGCTTCAGATATATTGACAATCATTGCGTCCTCCTTCTTCCTAAACACCGGAAACCAACAACCCAACGATACCCATTCAGACCAAGTTGGTCAAATTGTTTTGTGGCATCATGTTCCATTTCCTGGCCAATGCCAACCCATTGTAAACCAGGTTGAAAGCCAAATCATAGTCGCAGGCAACCATCGGCCCCTTGCATACCGCTTAGGAATTCATGCTCCCCTATTCATCATAATAACCTGGCATTGGCGATTTCTTCATCCAAGACCACAACGATGCTGGGCAGCTTGCCATAGGATTCCGGCTTGAATGCCTGCATCAGGTCTTCGAGATCGTCTGCCGTAAAACCCTCTTGCTGGGCATAATAATCGATGACCGTTTTGAAATTCTCTGGATAGCGTTTTGCCGCCCGGCGAAAGGGTACATCCGAAATGGTGTCGGATTCAAGATAGCTCATGACCACATCTTCAGCATATGCCATTCCCAGGTGCATTTCCGGATTATCAAACACTTCCACAAACAATCGATATTCCTCAAGGAAAGTCAATGACTCCACAGGGTCACAAAGCATGGCTGCATCTTTGCTGCGCAGGAGTTTTTGTGGCAGCTCTAGTTTTAAGGGCTTGAAGTGTCTGCCGGTCCGCTTTTCGAATTCTTCGGCCTTGGTCAATCCGGTTTCCGGATCCTGCATTTTAAAAACTTGATGGTCAAAAAAATCTTCATGACATTGGCGTATTTCCTTGCCGGTGCCAAAAACCTCATCCTTTCCGAAATAGCTGATGAAGTCAGCATACATTTTGCGCACGGCCTCCCGGCTTTTCTGAAGTTTTTCAGGATTATCCGCCAGCGCTTTTGCAGGATTTTCCATCTGCATGCGCGCTGCTACTTGATACATTTTATTCCTGACACGATCATTGCCGTCTAAAGGAATTGGAGAAAAAGCACCTGAAAAAATATGAACCCCGCGCGCTGAAACGATGCGCCCGATAAAAAAATCTCCCTTAAAAAGATCAATCAATGGTTCCGATATATTGGTTGCAAAAGCCTCGTATACTCTTTCATTGATTAAATTTTTTACAAGATAACCATTTTTGAGCCTATCCTTGATCTCGAACAGCCCTTCGATTACTTGTTTCCACCCTTTAATCAACTCTCGAACATCGCGGCTCATTTCGTCCTGATAGGTTTCCAGAAAACGGTCAATAATAGTTTCTCCGGACATGAGTTCACTTTCCAGTATAAACCAGTCCTGAAAATTGATCCATTCGCCTTTATCTTTGGGCTTTTTCTCTTTTCCAAAACGGCTTTTGCGTGCCATTTCAAAATCTTCTTTAAATTCAGGGCCTCTTGAAAAATTAATGAGGGTGCCTTTAATATCGCCCAGACGCGCCAATGTATTTTGCGGAATTTCCTTATTCCCCATGACAATAGGATCCCTCAACATACTCGAGTCAAAATCCGCATCCATGATAATATCTAAATCATCCTCCGAAAGCATGGGCAGTGGCTTTCCATTTCTTCCAAAACCGGAAAAATCAGGCTCTTCATTTTTGCGGGGTTCCAGGAGCCTCATCCATACTTTATAATCCTTCGGCGGCTTGAATTTCCACTCCCTGGCCCATGCCAGCCCATCGTGAATCAGGTTGAAAGCCAGAGCATGGTCACAGGCAACCAGATCTCCCCCTTGCAGACCTTTGAGAAATTTATGCTCTCTTATATGGTTTTCACTGACGCCGTAGTCACCCATGACATCCTTGAGACCAACCCCTAGGACATCCACAAGAAAAACGGAATAAACGATTCCGGTGGGGGCCGAGCGAGCAACGAGGACACTGGCCATGCCATGTTCCTGCCAGTTTGTGTTGATCCGACATTCCATCAGGGGATGGCGGTAATTCAAAGCCTCCCGAAGACCCGGATCTCTTTGCAAAATCTTGGGTATGCCCTGGTGTTTGGATTTGGCCTGCTTCTTTTTCCTGGCCCGTCTTTTGTCTGCTTTCTGCTTCTTTGCTTTTGCCAACGGTATTTACCTTTCATACATCGTTGCGAGGCATTATTAACAGGGCTGAAGCCCTGGGCTACATTAACAACACTCTATTTATTAGAGATTTTCTGTTTAATAATCCCATCATGCGCTCCTGTAGTGCAGGGTTTTAACCCTGCCGGGGCAGTTCGAATGGAAGAAGCTTTGCAACTTCCATGGTGACTTTGCGGGGTATCAGCTTCTGATATTGGGAAAAATGTAACTACAACTGCTCCTGCAAGACACAGGACTTAGGTAATATACATTGTATCTATCCTGTCCTGATGCTTTAAAAATTCAATTTGTTCATTTATTGTCGAAATCTCGGAAAGATCCAATTCCTCAAACTCATTAGGAGATGTATTCGTTTGCCTCATAACATTTTCAACAATTTGATCCAGCTGTTCTTTCGAAATTTTCCGAACTCTGGTAATAGCACTTTTTCGGGGGATACCATTTTCGATTTT